>DKLU01000161.1:0-6959 GCA_002455915.1 Chryseobacterium sp. UBA6632 | reverse complement strand
GCCGTTATGATTCTGAACCTGAAGACCTTTTCCCTGAGATCCCATTAAAAGAGTAATGAGGTTAATGTCTCCGTGAGCAGCAGCTCTTACCGCGTCGTTAGGTTCTTCTTGGATCGGCGGATAGTGAATGGGTCTAAGGATAGAATTTCCATCTGCGATTTTGTCATCAAAATAAAATTCATCCAAACCAAGATAAATCGCCAATGCTCTCAAAACATATTGTCCTGTTTTCTCAAGCATCTGGTAAGCTTCTTTACCTACTTCGTTGAATTTTGGAAGTTCTTCAACGATTACGTTTTCAGGATATTCGTTTTTGTATTTGGAATCATCAGACACATATTGTCCGAAATGCCAAAACTCTTTCAAATCTCCTTTTTTGAAACCCTTTGCAGTTTCCTTTCCAAATCCTACATAACCTCTTTGGCCACCAATTCCGGGAATTTCATACTTAAGTTTCGTTTCCGTTGGAAGTTCAAAAAAGTTTTTCACCTCACCATACAAGTCTTCTACAAGGTTGTCATCAAGAAAATGGCCTTTTAAGGCTACAAAACCAATTTCTTCATAAGCTTTTCCGATTTCATTTACAAATTTCTGTTTGCGTTCCGGGGTACCCGAAAGGAAATCACGCAGGTCTACACTAGGTATTTTGTCCATTTTAGAAATTTAACGTGACTGCAAAATTACATTTTTTTTAAATTAAATGTTTTTAGAATTAGGTATTTATAAACTAAATTTGTGATATGAAAAAATATTCTTCTAAGAGAAGTATTCAGATACTTGCACATCTTCTTCAGCAATATGGAATTTCAGACGTGGTGATCTCTCCGGGATCCCGAAATGCACCTTTAGCAATTCATTTTGCCGAGATGCCGGGTGTTTTTAATTCCTTTAGTATTGTGGATGAAAGAAGTGCAGCTTTTGTTGCTCTGGGAATGTCGATCAGCGAGAAAAAACCTGTAGCCATTACCTGTACAAGTGGTTCGGCGGCTGCCAATTATTATCCGGCGGTTACAGAAGCATTTTATTCTAATATTCCGTTGTTGATATTAACAGCCGACAGACCTACGGATTTTGTAGATATTTTCGATGGACAAACCATTAGACAGAATCAACTTTTTCATCAACATTCTTATGGAGATTTCCAGTTGTTAGAAGACAGTAAGGAAAATGCAGAAGACATCAATTTTGATATAATTAAAAAAGCGATCGAACTTTGTATTGAAAAGCAGGGGCCGGTGCATATCAATATTCCGTTGGAAGAACCTTTGTATGAATTGGTTTCAGAACTTCCGACTTTTCCAAGTGTGGAAAAAACACTCAAACATAAAGAATATGAAATTCCGTCTAATTTAGTAGCTGACTGGAATACTTCACAAAGAATTTTATTACTTGTCGGAACCAGAAATTACAGCCCGGAACTGGAAAATCAATTAACGCAATTGGTTAAAAATCATTCGGTTGTTGTTTTGAGTGAAGCGAATTCTAATTTACATTACGAAAAGTTCTTTAAGCATATCGACCGTTATATTTACAATTTCACAGAGGAAGATTTTAAAACCTATGCTCCGGATTTGTTGATTACGGTGGGGCAAAATGTAGTTTCTAAAAAAGTGAAACAGTTTTTGAGAAAAGCACATCCGAAGCAGCACTGGCATCTGGATGAGGTTTGGCAGCCGGATACATATTTTGCTTTAACGGAGAAAATTGAAGTAAAACCTGAAGTTTTCTTTTCAAAATTACTAAACTTCGTAACTCTTGAGCCTAAACCTTATTTCAATCTTTGGGATGTTTTAAGAGATAAAAAAGATGCGAAACACGAGCAATATTTAAATAGAGTTGAGTTTTCAGATTTTTATTTCTTTAATAAAGCTTCTCAAACCATTCCGGAAAATTATAATATTCATTTCAGCAACAGTTCGGCGATTCGCTATGCGCAGTTGTTCGATTTCGGGAAAAGGAAAATGTATTGTAACCGAGGAACCAGCGGAATAGACGGTTCTACGTCTACAGCAATGGGTTTTGCGATAAAAAATGCGAGTCCTACATTGTTAATTACAGGAGATTTAAGCTTTTTCTACGATATTAACGGACTTTGGAATCAATATATTCCGCCATTTGTAAGAATTATTATCTTCAATAACGGAGAAGGGAATATTTTCAAAATTATTCCGGGACCGGGGAATGCCAATCCAAATACGTTGGACGAATTTATCGCAACGAAGCACAAAAAGCACGCAGAAAGTATTGCTAAACATTTCGGATTCTCTTACACCAAAGTGGAAGATGAGCCAACGCTAGATAGGGTGCTGGAAAATTTCTTCAAGCCAGATTTGCAGCCTAAAATATTAGAAGTCAACACCTATGGTAAAAATAGTGCTGACGTTCTAAAGGCTTATTTTGAATTTATGAAATAAAATTAAAGATCCAAATATTCTTCATTACCCGGTAGATTGATAATTCGGGCTATTGGGTAAATGAAGTTTTCATCAAAATCATTTAAAGAGTTAATCAGTTGAAAATGAGAGAATTGTTTTAGGTTTTGTAAAGTGATCTCAGTTTCTTTAATCTCCTTTGATTTTAAAAGATCCTGTCTTTGAACTCCATTCAAAAGATAAGTGTTGGGTGTAAACCATTCTTTACCTTTCAAAAACAAAAGATTCGAAAAAGAAGTATCAGTAATGTGGTTGTTTTTCACGATGATAATTTCCTCTGCTTTAGATTTCATCTTCATTCTTTCCAGCTCTTTTCGGTCTTCAAATTTGAAGGAATAGTCGAAACTGTTATTCTCAACCAATTGAAAATCTTCAATTTCCGGAATAGCATAAGGAATCATTTGGGTACGCACTTTTTTATCCAGATCATACACAATTCTGAATTTGAAAAGCCCATCTTCATCATGCTCAAGATGTTCAAATATTTTTTTTAAATCAATAGACCCTTCTTTCCCGAAATGGGCAAAGGTTTGATTTACACGTTTCTGATGATACTCCAACAGGTAAATTTCCTGATCTTCTACTTTAATGCTTTCAATGAATTGGGACATAAATTTTATTTTTCATTTCCTGATACTCGTCTTCTAATTTACTCATGTGAGTGATGCCGCCGCCACTTTTGAAATAAAGTTCTTTCCCTTCTTTTTCAATAAAACGGATCATCACACAGCTGTCTACATTTTTACCATCAAACCAACCGCAAACTCCCGTATAATATCCTCTGTCAAACCCTTCGGCATTCAGGATGATTTCCAAGGTTTTTGGTTTTGGTGCTCCTAAAATAGAACCGGCCGGAAGCAGTTTTTGCATAATACTTCCTACTTTTCCATCAAATTCAGGTTTTAAAACCCCTGAAATTTCAGAACTCATGGCATACAAATCTTTTTGTTTTGTTTTAATGAAATCAATGTGTTGAAACTGATCTACCTTCACATCATCTGCCACCATGCTCAAATCGTTTCGAAGCAAATCTACCACCGTGTAGTGCTCTGCTTTTTCTTTCTTATCGTTCTTCAGAATTTCTGCCGCATTTTCCAAAGACGCATCTATGGTTCCTTTCATAGGATAAGTCAAAATTTTGCCGTCGATGATTTTCACAAAAGTTTCAGGAGAAAAAAATACGAAAAAATCTTTATAAAAAACCTTGTATTTTGCACGAGAATGATAAAAAATTTCTTCAAGTGTTAAATTTGTTTCAATTTTCGTTTTTCGAGTATAATTTACCAGATAAGAATTTCCTAAACGAATATTTTTCTGAACTTTATCAAAGCCAAGTTTAAAATTTTCCATCGTCTCAGGAAATGATTTCCATTCTATATTTTTCTGTAATTCTTCTTGCTTTTTGGTGTTTGAAAAGTTTTGAAAATCAATTAATAAGCCTGATTTTTCGATTTCATTTTCTTTGAAGATTTCTACATTTTCTGTAAGGAAGTCTACGATGAAGAAATAGGGAACCTTCTGAAGAGAAAGTTCGTCCATTTCCATAAATTTTTGATGATTCACTGAAAACATTCGGCAAAAATAATTATTAGATGTTTACTTTTGCATAAATTTTTTTTAATGCAGAACAAATATCCTCAGAAACCGGGAATTGATTTTATACTGAAGCAGGCTTTTTTTTATTGGAATAAGACGTTGGTTTATCAACTGGTGTTTTCCATCATCTATTTTGCGGTATTTTTTACGGCGTTCTTTTTTCTCGCTTCCCGATACGGAATTTGGGCGATGAATCAGGAACTGGCAGACTCTTTTAAAATCGGTACAACAGAATACATGAAAAAAATTACCGAAGTAAGTGCCACGGAAAGTTATCAGAGTTTCACCTACGGAATTTTAGCTACATTGATTTTTTTATATCCTTTAAACCTTGGTTTTTTCCAGATTTTCAGGAAGATCGATCTAAAGGAGAAGTTGGAATTAGGTGATATTTTTGCGGGTTATAGCGGAATTAATTTCTTCAAATACATCGGGTTTTATATTTTCTGGATGTTTACTTACCTTTTGGTGGCTCAAACCATTATTCTACCCGTTGTTTGGGTGGTTGTGACGCTATTTGCAGCGCCGTTGATGTTTTATACAGGAAAGGGAACGTTTGAAGCCATTGCATTAAGTTTTAAAGCATTGAAAATGTTCTTTGTTGAAATTTTGGTGTGTGTAATGGCTGCTTTTTTCTTTAAATACATTGGTTTTGCCTTATTTTTAATAGGCGGATTATTCACTTTCCCGTTTTGGAATGCGATGATTTATTCATTATATAAAACTGTTTTTTCAGAGAAAAGTTAAATTTCAGATTGTTTTACGATAAGTTTTATCAAAAAAAGCTAAATTTGATAAAATCACTAAAATATTAAACAATGTCTGACTTTAACGAATTCGATCAACAGGGATCTGTACCTTCCAGAGATACGGGATCTATTATTTCGCATGCTTTCGAGATGTATAAAGGCGTTTTTCTTTATGCTATTGTTGCTATGATTATTTATCTCATCGGTGGATTTTTGATACAAACCATCAGTGGTTTTAATTCCGCAAGCTTTGCCGAAGAAATAAGAGATGCTGGAGGCGATTTTACCGATTTCAGCTATTGGAATGCACCGGGATTTTCAACCTATCTTACTTTATCTGGTTTGTTGAATATTTTATTGGCACCTTTGTATGTAGGATTGATTTTTATTGTCAATAAATTCAACACAAAAAATACCATCGAGTTTTCAGATTTATTTGTAGGCTATCGTCAGAATTTTGTTAATATTTTGGTTTATAGCCTTCTTTCAGGAATTCTTTCAACCATTTCAATGTGGTTGTGTTTCTTCCCATTCTTTTTTGTTTTCCCTTTGTTGATGTTGGGATATCCTATTCTTTTGTTTGAAAATGCTTCAGCAACCGAAGCTTTAGGCAAGTCTTACAATATTGCCAAAGAAAATTATGGAACGTTTTTGGGTGCAACATTTTTAGGATTGTTAATTTCCTTCGCAGGAATCATTCTTTGCGGAATAGGAATTATCGCAACCGCCCCATTCATCATGGTAGTAATGTATTCTATTTACTGCGCCTTTTTAGGAAAACCAAGACAAATATTATATAAACAATAATGAACAAAGGAGAACAAATTAGCAGCGTTAAAATAAAGCAGGTTTTTTTGCTTGCCATCATTTTGGTGTTGGCGGGATTGATCTGTTTTAATCTAGCCCTTTTTATTCCATCGGTTTTAGGAGCCATCACCATTTACGTGGTTTGCCGAAAATACAATTTCTATTTACAGGAAGAGAAAAAATGGAAACCTTGGGCTTCATCATTGGTCTTAATGCTTGCCAGTTTAATCATTCTTATTCTACCGATCTATTTTATTGCCGATCTTCTAATTGAAAAGCTAGGAAATGCGCAGGCTTATATGGATAAGTTTAATGTATTTCTTGAAAAAATTCATACCTATATTTATTCTAAAGTTGGTTTTGATATTCTCAGTAAAGAAAATATGGATAAGCTGAAAAGTTCTGTCGGGCAGTTTTCTACTAAAGCTTTAAGCAGTACTTTCAATACGTTGACAGTGATTATGTCCATGTATTTTATCCTTTACTTTATGCTGGAAAGACCACGTTTTTTTGAACGTATTCTGGCTTCTTCAGCACCTTTAAAAAGATCAAATGTTTCTTTGATAGGAGAGAAGATGAGAAAACTGATCATGGCCAATGCAATTGGTATTCCTGTGGTGGCACTTGGACAAGGTCTTGTGGGGCTTGTGGGATATTTTATCTTTGGAGCTCCAAGTCCGGTTTTGCTTTTTGCATTAACGGCGGCAGCATCTATGATTCCTGTTGTGGGAGCGGCGATTATTTACGTTCCGGTCTGTATTTATATGATCGCGAGTGGTGATACGGGTACAGGGCTTGGTTTAGCGGCATATTGTATTATCGTTGTTGGTTTAACTGATAATGTATTGCGTTTTACGCTTTTGAAAAAATTAGAAGATATTCACCCTTTAAATACCGTTTTCGGAATTATAATGGGAATGAATTTGTTTGGTTTTATGGGATTGATCTTCGGTCCGATTCTGATTTCCCTGACGCTTTTATTAATTCAGGTTTACAGAAATGAATTTTCAGATGATGATACGCCCGATTTAGCATTGCCCAACAATGAAGATGACGATATTGAAAATAAAATTGATATAATAGTATAAAAGTGGAAGGAATAAACCCTGAAATATTAAATGAAATCTGTGTCGTAAAAATGCCTTTTGGAAAATATCAAGGCACAATTCTGGCAGATTTACCCATAAGCTATCTTGAATGGTTTTACCGCAAAGGAATGCCTCCCGGAAAATTGGGAATGCAACTTTCGACCATTTATGAAATAAAATTAAATGGTTTGATGGATTTGCTGACTCCGATTCGTGGTGGAGCGGTGAGCTATGAAAAACCTAAAACAAAGATTTATAAGTTCTAGGATATAGTTTCGGCGGCACCA
>DKLU01000160.1 GCA_002455915.1 Chryseobacterium sp. UBA6632 | reverse complement strand
AGTGTAGAATCTCCCTGGTTGAAAAATACTAAATAGAAGAAAAGTGAGTTACGAGTTTTTTTCGTAACTCCACATTTATAGTTTATAACTTTTTACACTTTCAAACATCCACGAAAACCGCGTGCTGCATAATAAGAATCAGCGCCATTGTGATAAGTGAAAACGGTATTGTAACGACGATCACAGAAAATTGCCCCACCTAATTCTCGGATATTTTCTGGAGTTTTTATCCAACTTGATGTTTTTAAATCAAACTTTCCTAATTCCTGAAGTTGGCGGTATTGTTTTTCATTTAAAATTTCAATGCCCATTTCAGATGCTTTGTCGATGGCATTACTTTCCGGTTTATTTGCCTTTCTGGCTTCCCATGCGGGATAATCGTAACATAAACTTCTACGTTTCGGACTTTCTGGAGAACAGTCGAAGAACAAATATTCATCTGTTTTTTTATCATGGGCTACAATATCAGGTTCGCCTTCGGTTTCTTCCATTTGAAATAATGACCAAAGTTTTTCCGGATTGTTTTCTAATTTTGATTGAATTTTTTTCCAATTTAAGTCTTTATGACGATTTATATTTTTTTCAAAACGAGCTTTTAAAATTTTTAAAAGTTCTTCTGTTTGCTCTGAAGTTAGTTTCTTTTTCATAATGAATTTTGCAGAATGCTTGTAAGTAAATTTAATAATTTTCAACATATAAAAGTTTCCACAGATTTAAAATTTGTATAAACCTGTGGAATTTTTTATTTTCTTTTAATAGAAATCAAAGTTTGCAAAATTACAGAAGCTACTATAAATGAGAGCCCTATATAAAATGAAATATTTACTTCTTTACTTTCATTAAAGAATAAAAATGCCATAATGATCGCATAAATCGGTTCCAGATTAAAAGTAAGATTGACAGTAAATGCCGGAATTTTTTTTAGTACTTCAGCGAATATAACATAAAGACCAACCGTGCAAAACGATGCCAGAAAAATTAAGTAGCCAATATCTTTTGTACTCGGAATAACAGTCTGAACAGGGAAGAAGTAAAGGTAAACAGGCATGAAAAGCCCAAGAACAATTGTTCCGGCAATCATTTGATAATAATTGATTACTTTAGAATCGAAATGTTGAACCAAACGATTGTTATAAATTGTGTACAATGCCCCCAACGCCGATGAAATAACTCCTAAACCGATTCCTAATTGATAAGAAGCATCAAAATGAAAAATCAGACTGATTCCTAAAAGGGTCAGTGCACTAAGAAATAATTCTGAAATTTTAAATTTTTCTTTATCAATTAAAGGTTTAAATATTGCGGTAAAAAAACTGGTCAGGCAATAGCAAACTACACCGATGGAAATATTTGAATATTTGATGCTGGCGTAAAAAAAGATCCAATGTAAGGTAATTAATAATCCAACTTTTGAAATTTTAATTTTTTCCTGAGTTGAAATTTTGGCTGAAATTTTCAACAATTTCAAAATAATAAATAAAATAATTGAAGAAAATAAAAGTCGGTACCAAACCAAAAGGCCTTCATTAAGAGAAATCAGTTTTCCAAATACGCCTGTGAATCCGGCCAAGATTACGGCCAGATGCAATAATAAATATGATTTTTTCATTAGAAAATGAACTGTTTGTAAAAGTGAATAATTAATATAATTTGAAGCGTAAAATATCTATTGACTAGAATTACTCTATCAACAAAAAATACTTCAAATTGAACTTGAAAATATTAGATCACTGGAGGAGGCAAACAGCTTATACTATTCATATTTATTTTTTGAATATGACAAAAGTATGAAATTAATATCAATAAAAAAACCGAAACAAATCTGCTTCGGTTTCATTTTATTTAAATAATTCTAGAATTATTCAGTATCATATTTACTGATTACTTTCTGAGTAACACCAGAGCTGCTGAATCCACCATCATGGAAAAGATTCTGCATCGTTACTTTTTTCGTAAGATCAGAGAATAAAGTTACACAGTAATCTGCACATTCTAGGGCAGTTGCGTTTCCAAGAGGAGACATATCTTCAGCATAACCCAAGAAACCTCCGAAACCTTTCACACCGCTACCTGCAGTAGTTGGAGTTGGAGACTGAGAAACTGTATTTACACGTACTTTTCTTTCTCCCCAATAGTTTCCGAAAGTTCTTGCAATACTTTCCAGATAAGCTTTGTTATCAGACATATCATTATAATCAGGGAACGTTCTTTGTGCAGCAATGTAAGTAAGCGCCAAGATGCTTCCCCATTCATTCATACAGTCTTTTTCATAAGCCACTCGCATTACTTTGTGGAAAGAAACTGCTGAGATATCCCAACCTTTTTCCAACCAATCGTAATTCATTTCTGTATAATGTTTTCCTTTTCTTACGTTGATAGACATCCCGATAGAGTGAAGGATGAAGTCGATTTTTCCAAATTTTGCAACAGCTGCATCAAAAAGTTTTTCAAGATCTTCAATAGAAGTAGCATCTGCACCAATAACTTCTGAACCAGTTTTTTCGGCTAAACCATTAAGTTCTCCCATTCTCAAAGCGATAGGAGCATTAGACAAAATAAATTCAGCACCTTCTTCATGACATCTTTCTGCAACTTTCCATGCGATTGATTGTTCATTAAGGGCTCCAAAAATAATTCCCTTTTTGCCTTTAAGTAAACCGTATGACATAATTTTTTAATGTTTATTAATATTACAAATGTAGCAATAATTTGTGTTTAGAGCATAATAAAAAACGGAGCCTTCTGTAAAAAGACTCCGTTTTTCTTGAAAATATTTATATGACTGAAATTTTAATTCGTTTTTTTGTTCCATTCAGCCTTCACATCCTCTGCTGCATCTTTGGTTTTTTCCCAAGCATCATTAGCTTTATCCTTGATGTCATCCCAGGCATCTGAAGCATTATTCTTTACTCTGTCGAACCAATCTTCTTGTTGTGCTTCTTCATCATTTGCTCTTTTTTCATTAATATAATCTTTAGCTCTGTCAGCAAGTTCTTCAATTTTCCATTTTGCATTGTTTGCTGCGTCTTTTAAAGAGTTTTTCGTGTTGTCTACTGCATTTTCTGCTTTGTTGTATTCAGAATTGTTCATAATAGTAAATATTTTATTGTGTGTTGTGATAGAATAAACAAGAACCATTCCTAAAATTTTCATTAGTTGTTAAAATTTTCCTAAAGTTTTTTATTAATGAATTATATAATAAAGAATAAGTGGAAAATTCACTATATAAATAATATGCTTTGAATAGTATTCTTATTGCCTATAATTCAGACATATTTAGTTAATGATTTTTAAATAACTCAACATTTTTGAAAATTTTTTACGTTTGCTCGACATTTTGTTGGCGTAAATGATAAAGTTTTTTGGCTGATTTGCTGTCAACGAATAGTGATAAATTTAATTTTAATCATTTTTAGGTGATATTTTTTGTTAAAAATGTAATTTTAATACACTTTAAAAAGAATTAAAAACTGCGTTTTAAGTAGATTTAATGCAGGTTTAACATATAATTAATATAACAATTTCATTCATTAAACAGTGATTAAATAACCGTTTACTCACTCAAAAGTGTTTTTATTGAAAAATATGTAAAAAATTAGCCTTTTTATTGAAAATTCTTATATTTGCAGTGTCAAGTAATAAATAATTAGGAATTCAGCAATGGAAAAAAAATCAATCCTTCAATCCGCTCTTATACTTTTTTTATGTAATACTTTTGCCTTTGCTCAAATAGGGATAGGTACGCCTAGTCCGGATGCTTCAGCAATGTTGCAAATCAGTTCAAAAAATAAAGGAGTTCTTTTACCAAGTATATCATTAACTTCATTAACAGATAATGCTACAATTCCTTCACCTACAGAAGGTCTTATGGTTTGGAATAACGGAACGGGAGGATTAACGCAAACAGGTTTCTATTACTGGAGTCAGGCTAAATGGAATATGCTTTCTGTAAATACGGGAGGAAGCGGAAACGGAATAAATGGAGGAGGATCTGGTAGTTCTACAGGTTGGAATACGACAGGAACAAACAGCGGAACTTACGCTGCTGAAAATACCGCATTGTCTTTAGGAACAAATACGTTGGATGATTTGGTTTTCAAAGTGAATTCTACTGTAATGGGAAGATTGGGAGTTTATAATTCTGTAAGTTTTGGAAATGGCGCGAATGCTTCACAAAACGGAATTGCTTTAGGGAATTCTAGCAGTGCCTATCAAGGGATTGCGATTGGTACTAATGCGAAAGTAACTCAAAACCAATCGGTTGCAGTGGGGGAAAATACTAATATTTCTGGTTTCAAGGCGACGGCAGTTGGTTATAATGCTAATGTAACAGTAAATGAAGCAACAGCAGTAGGGAATAATTCTACAGCTTCAGGTTTCCAGTCTACAGCAATTGGATATAATTCCAAAACGATTAAGAATGAATCAACGGCTATTGGAAACAATTCACTAGCGGGTGGATTTCAATCCATAGCATTAGGCTTTAATGCAAAAACAAATAACAACAGCGAAACCGCTTTAGGATTTAATACCGTAACAAATAACGAAAATTCTACGGCGTTGGGTTCGGGAGCTTCGGCAACAGGACATTTTTCAACAGCAGTAGGATATAATGCCTCAACAACACAGGCAAACGCCATCGTAATTGGTGATAATAATGCTAACGTAGGTATTGGAACTTCTACACCGAATACCGCAGCAAAATTAGATGTAAACGGACAGTATAAATTGGGAGACAAGGGAACAATTCAGAAAAACCAGGTAAGTTTTGAGGTTTGGCCAAGTGTTTCTATTAACAATCTTGCGGCTGGGAAATCTACAACATTGAATATTGCCATTCCTCAGGCACTACAATTGGCTTCTACAAGGGCTACCATCACGGTTACTCCGGCGAGTGATTTTGCAGGAAATTCAACTTTTGCAATCTCAAACCCGAGAATGACTTCAAGCTCAAATATTACAATCAATTTAAATAATATTTCTGGGAATGCAGAAAGCTTGTATTCAAGTCATTTTTATGTGACGGTGAATGAATTTTAAGATATAGAATTTATATATATTGATTTGATTTGGTTAGGAGGATTTCAGAATTCCTGAGATCCTTTTTTTTAATTTGTGTTAATAATCTTCAAAAAGCCCCGGACTTCAATGGAAATCCGGGGCTTTTATTATAGGTAAATATATCTTTAAAAAAGACTATTTAATAATTCTATCCAATACCCAAGTAATCAGGTTTTTCTCAGAAGCATGGTGATCTGCAGAGAATTCTCCACGTCTTCTGTTTGCGATTACGTTGTTTACGGTAATAGCTTTATGACCTAATAATTTTGAAAGCGCATAAATAGCAGATGTTTCCATTTCGAAATTGGTTACTCCAAGTTCGTTCAATGTTTCAAGGAATTTATCATCCAAAGCCTTCAAACGAAGCTGTCTTCCCTGTGGCGCATAGAATCCTGGGAAAGTTGCTGTGTTTCCGTGGTATTTTGCATCTTTATAATAATCAGCAATATCTTCAGCCCAATCTGCAAAATAAAGCATCGGCTTGATTTTTTCGTAAGGAAATTTTTCTAAAAAATTCTTAGAAAACTCATTCTCAAAGCTGTAATCCTGATAAAAATGCATCAATCCGTCAAGACCCACCACATTTTGAGTTACCAGCATATTATCAACCTGAATATCCGGATTCACACTTCCGCAAGTTCCCATTCTGAAAAGCTCCAGCGACTTGTGTTCCGTTTTAAATTCTTTATTTTTAAGATCGATATTTACCAAAGCATCAAGCTCGTTCATCACGATATCAATGTTTTCTGTACCAATTCCGGTAGACATTACGGTAATTCTTTCGCCACGAAGCGTTCCTGTATGCGTATAAAATTCTCTTTTATTCTTTTTAATCTCCACTTTATCAAAAAAAGCAGAAACTTTTGCCACACGGTCAGGATCTCCTACAAGTACAATCTTATCGGCAATATCTTCCGGCAAAAGGTTTAAGTGGTATACACTTCCGTCATCGTTCAGTACCAGCTCTGAAGCTGCAAGTTTGTTTAGCATAAAATATGTTTTTTTAGTTTAGTTTATAAAAATCGCCTCTTTGTAAGGGGTCGGTAGAAACTCCATGATAGAACCATATTCTTCTACAATTCTTTTTTGTCCGTTAAAGACTTCATAAACCGTAAAGGTTGTTTTCTCAAAGTTTTTAGGGTCTTTTCGCTGTTGCGTTATCTCATAAAAATGATCGTCTTTTTTCAGTATCGAAACCAGTTCTTCTTTGGTAGAAGTGGTGTTGGCTTCCATCATTTTAGGGAAATCTCTGGCCACTTCAAGAATGGAAGTATAGTTTTTGTAAGGTTTTGTTATTCCTTTTGAATAAACATACACATTAGGAACATCTTTACCTTTCGGAAGTCGAAGTAAATAATAATCTTCGCCACGTTTTTCTGCGTAAACTGCCATTTCTTTTTTGCCTTGAGCGAATGAAAAAATGGAAAAAAGACTTCCTACAAAAGCCAATAATAGTTTTGTTTTCATAACAATATTTTAGTTTGATTAGTTCAATTTTAAAATCCTCCCCCAATATTCCTTCCTCATTATTTTAAAACAGGCGTTGCTAGAATTCTTTGCCTTTTTAATGAATTAGTTTCGGGGTTTAAAATTAATAAAAATTCCTTTACCTCAGTTGTAAAGATGATTAATATGCTATATTCATTAAATTCTTTCATTAATTTAATATGAAATTTAAGCTGATTTGCATCTATTTTATATTTAAGCATAATGGTTTTAATGTAAAATGAAATACGTTTGAGTGAATTAAGGGCATCCTTCCATAAAATGTAAACATTATTTAATATAAAGTTAAAACACTCGTAAATGGCAAATGATAGTTTTGCGCAAAAAAATTAATGAGATCCTATCCTTTAGCTATTATTGTCCTTTTGATCGGCTTTGCCGTAATGTCTTTTAACCCGACTTACAAGGGAGTCGAAAGTGAAAATACCGTGGTAAATAAAGGATTAAGTGATTTTAAAACGAAATTAGATCAATTAAAATCAGATGTTTATGATTTTTCTGAAGATAGGATTTCATTAGAGAAACTTCGGGAATCATTGAGAAATACGAGAAATTCTTTCAAAGAAATAGAATTTTACATCGCTTATCATTATCCTGAATTTACAAAAACACATTTGAACGCCCCACCGTTATTTCATATTGAAGCCGCGGGAACTTCAGCTTATACGCTGCCTCCTGAAGGTTTGCAGGTTTTAGATGAATTGATTTTTTCGGATGAAGCAAGCGAAAACAAAGAAGAAATTAAAACGATCAGCGATTTTTTGTATAACAGCTATGCTAGTTTTTATTTAAGTTCGGTGAAAAATGGTCTAAGCAAAGGAAATAATAAAACGCTTCCGCTTAGAATCGAGCTGATCAGAATTTATACGTTGGGTGTAACAGGTTTTGATACTCCGGGATCTTTAAATATTTCTGAAGAAGCCTCTCACGCGATGTTGGGAATCAAAAAATATATTAATGACGATCCTTATTTTAAAAATTATAATGTTCAGCAAGCCAATACCATTTTAACCGGCGCTCTTGATTATCTTTCAAAAAATACAGATTTTGAAAAGTTTGATAGAATTGAATTTTACAAAAAATATATTCAGCCTCTATACGAAGAATTTGGAAAATGGGATGGGAGAGCAGATGATCTGAAAGAATTTTCGGGTTGGAATGTCAACAGTAAAAACTTTTTCGGCAGCGATTTTCTGGATCCTTATTTTTATACTTTACTGAAATCTTCTGAAGATAATGTTGATTTGAAAAATTTAGGAAAAGAAATTTTTTACGATCAAAAGTTAAGTGACAACGGAAAAATGAGCTGTGCAACCTGCCATTTACCTGAAAATGCTTTTACAGATTTGAAAACGAGATCTCAAAGCAATGTAGAAGGGAAAACGGTTCTCAGAAATTCGCCATCGTTGTATAATGCAGTTTTTGCCAAGCGATTTTTCTATGATTTGAGAGCTTTTTATCTCGAACAACAGGCAGAGCACGTAATTTATAACGAAGATGAGTTTAATACAAGCTATGAAAGTATCATCAAAAAGTTAAAAACAAAGCCTGAATATAAAAAGGCATTTGCCAAAGCCTTCAAAGACGGAAAAGTTAGTAAAGAGAACTTTTCAAAGGCGTTGAGTTCTTATGTTGCGTCATTGTATTCTTTTGAAAGTGATTTTGATAAATTCATGAGAAATGAAAAGGAGATTCCTGAGGACGTGAAAAAAGGATATAATTTATTTATGGGAAAGGCAAATTGTGCGACTTGCCATTTTGCTCCACATTTTTCAGGATTGGTTCCGCCGTTTTTTAATGAAAATGAATCTGAAGTATTGGGCGTGACGAAAAAACCAATCAAGCAACTACCTGTTGAATTGGATGATGATAAAGGAAGATTTAAAAGTTCGGTGAAAAAAGAGAATTCATGGATTTATGAAAATTCTTTCAAGACGGTGACGGTGAGGAATATTGCTTTAACGAAACCTTATTTTCATAACGGAGCATTCAACACGCTGGAAGAAGTGCTGGATTTCTATAATGAAGGTGGAGGAGAAGGTTTAGGCTTAAAAATGAAAAATCAAACGTTGCCGCCGGATAAATTAGATTTAAATGAAACAGAAATGAAACAGATTATTGCTTTTTTGAATTCTTTGACGGATGTTAGCAAAAAGTAATAACAATCATTGAACTCGAAACAGCCTAAGGATTCTTCTGGAGTAAAAATATAGTTTTAGTTATTTAAATAAAAGTCGAGATGACTTTGTTGTAAAGAATGATCAATTCAATTTGGTCATTCTTTTTTTATTTAAAATGAATTTTGCACACCAAAAAGTGTCTTAATTTTTCAAAAGTTGCATTCTTAACAATTATTTAACTCCCTTAACATTGGCTTATTGATTAATTAATATTCTCCATATTTTATTTAAAATCCTATTAATAGAGGGTTCGAACTAATAAAATAGTTTTGCATAGTCTAATAAAATTAAGTAAAAAATGAACAGAAAACTATTCACGATTGCAGCTCTGGCTGTGATGACAAGTTCTGCACTTCAGGCTCAGACTTTCATCTTCAACAAAAATTCTTCTTGGAGCTACAAAGACAACAATCAGGCGCAGCCTTCTCAGTGGAAAGACAAAACGTACGATATTTCTACTTGGTCTTCAGGAAACGGACCGTTAGGATATGGTGATCCTGTGACTACACAAACTGCAACCGGACTTATCACGGCTTATTTTGCAAAGGATATCACGGTAAATCTTGCCGATCTTACCGATAATATGGAAATGGGAATCATGAGAGATGATGGTATTGTGGTTTACCTTAACGGTGAAGAAATTATCAGAGATAATATGCCGACGGGAGTTATTGATTTCAATACCTGGTCTAGCACAACAATAGATGGCGCTGCAGAAAATACATACAATCTTTTTACCATTCCAAAAGCTAAATTCGTAAACGGAACCAACAGAATTTCTATCGAATTACACAACAGAGGTGCTACAAGTTCAGATTTAAGAATTGATGCTTATCTTAAAACAACGGGGCCTGTTGTGGTAAACCCTTCAACGTGTAATGCGGCTCACATCAGCTGTTTTACTTCTATTGTTCCTACGGCTCAGACGGGAAAATTAATTATTCCTGCTGAACACAAGTATCAAATGATCCTGAAAGAAGGTGATAATTATACAGAAGGCGGAGGTTTAGTAGGTGGACAAAACGACTTTACAGCGTATGTTGCTAAAAACGGAAGCAGTACCAACGGTTACCTTTCTGTAAATCACGAAACCAACCCTGGTGGCGTAACAATGGCTGAAATTAATTATAATCCAACTTCAAAACTTTGGCAATTGTCGAGATCGAGAGCCGTAAGTTTCTCAGATCCTAGTTTGGTTCAAACCATCAGAAACTGTTCGGGAGGTATTACACCTTGGGGAACAATCATTACAGCTGAAGAGCAAACTACTTCAGCCGATGTAAACGGAGATGGAATGAAAGATTACGGATGGTTGGTAGAGATAGATCCTGCGACAGCTCAGGTTATTTCTAAAAATGCAGACGGAACTAAAGGTAAGCTTTGGCAAATGGGAATCATGAACCATGAAAATGTGGTAATCAACAATGCCGGAACTATCGCTTATTACGGTGAAGACGGCGGAACTCACATGGTTTATAAATTTGTTGCAGATACGCCAAATGACCTTTCTTCAGGAGATCTTTATGTATTAAAATTAGATCAGGGATTAACAACAGCGGGCGATCCTGTGGGAACAACAGCAACCTGGCTTCAGGTTCCTAATAAACTGAAAGCCGATCAAAATAATACAGCTTCAGCAGCTCAAACGGTAGGTGGAACAAGATTTAATGGAGTAGAAGATGTGGATATCAGCCCGATCGACGGGAAGATTTATTTCACGGCAAAAGGTTTAGACAGAGTGTATCGTCTACAAGACAACGGAACTACTGCTTCTCAGGTTGAAACTTTCGTAGGTGGAGCTTCTACAACATATTCTTTCGACACTGCTCAGGGAGTGAAAACGGAAGCTTGGGGCGACGGAAACGATAACCTTACATTTGATGAGCTTGGAAACCTTTGGGTATTGCAGGATGGTGGTAAAAACTACATCTGGGTCATTGCTCCGGATCATACAGCGGCAAACCCTAAAGTGAAATTGTTCGCTTCTATGCCGGCAGGTTCTGAACCAACAGGTTTAACGTTCACGCCAGATCATAAATTCGGATTCTTCTCAGTTCAGCACCCGAACTCGACGATCTCTACAGATATTGACGCTACGGGAAAAACTATTGATTACAAAGGAAAATCTGCAACAATGGTAATTGCTCTGAAAAATAATTTAGGAACAGAAAGCGTATTAGGAACAATTGATAATCAAGCAACGGAAAATACAATAACAGTTGCTCCGAATCCAACTTCTGGATTGGTGAAGATCAATTCTGCAAAAGGAGTGAAAGACATTTCGGTAACTGCTTACAGCATGGACGGTAAAATTGTTTTCACGAAAAAATTCTCAGGAACAAATAAAGTTTTAGATCTGGATTTCACATCTCAGCTAGAAGCTTCTCGTATTTTAGTTTTAAATATCGAAGCAGAAGGAGGTTTCCAGAAAACCGTAAAACTTGTAAAGAAATAGTTATTAATAATTTTTTGGCTGCCGGTAATTGTTATCGGTGGTCAATTTTTCTTTTTTATGAAAAAATTTTTAGTATTCGCAGCCGTTTTATCACTTTTCTCAGCAAAAGCACAGATTGATCCTGTAAAATATCCAACCTATACCAATATCGATGATGCTTTAAAAAGTAATCAACCTATTTACAGCATGAGTTTTAGAGGGAAAACAATGTTTAATCTTCCGACTGAAATTCAAAAATTGAGTTCCATTTTTTTTCTGAATCTGATGGAAAATAAGTTTGAAAAAATGGATGAGTCTATTTTTAAACTAAAGGAACTTACGATTTTAAATGTAAGTGAAAACAGCATCAAATTTATTCCAGATGAAATTGGCGAACTTCAAAAATTGGAAAGTTTTTCAATGAGTTTGAATAGCTTAACAAGCATCAACCAGAATCTTGCTAAACTTCAAAAATTAAAATTCATTCATTTGGATGCCAATAATTTGAATGTTTTTCCGGAAGCGCTCACAAAAATTTCGTCTTTGGAAGAAATTAACCTGCAGGGAAACCAGATCAGTTTTATTTCGAATCATTTAGATGATATTTCAAATCTGAAATCACTAAATCTTTCAGCTAATCAAATCAATGATTTAGGCGATTTATCGTTTCCAAAACAACTAAAATATCTGGAATTACAACAAAATTCAATTGCTAAACTTCCCGACGGTGTTTTCGATGTTAAAAATCTTGAATATTTAAATGTAAGCAATAACAATATCAAAAAGATTTCCACAAAAATAAAAGGGTTGAAAGGAGTTGTAAGTATGAATTTGGCAAATAATGATTTAAAAGATCTTCCAACCGAATTTTCACAATTGAAAAATCTTAAAACATTAATATTAACGGGGAATCCAATGGCAAAAACAACCATTGAAAAATTAAAAGCTATGATGCCGGAAACAAAAATTTATTTCTAAATCAACATATATTTAACCATATTTGATTGATCTAAATTCAATTTGCTCACTTGGCTCTTTTTACCTTTGCCTTTTTACTTCTAAAAATAAAATAATTAGGATTGAGCTGACATTAATTTATCCGCCAACTCTTTTAGTTTTATATCCCATTTCTTTAAGGATATTCATTATTTTATCACGATTATCCCCTTGAATAATAATCGTTCCATCCTTTTCAGAACCGCCGATTCCTAAGGTGGTTTTTATTTTTTTTGAGATGTTTTTCAGTTCTTCCTCACTTCCTTCCCAACCTTCAACAATCGTTACAGGTTTTCCATTTCTTCCTTTTTTCTCAAACTTGCATACCAAAGGCTCTTTCTGCTTGAATTGCTCTTCGGGCATCTCAAAATCCTGCTCTTCATGCTCAGGAAAAAGGTTTTTTAATTGATCTCTTAAATCCATAAAGCAAAAATAATAATTATTTAGCTGGTAAAAAAGCAAAAGAATATTGAATTTTCAAGTCAGCTCTTCTGAAATGTGATAACATTCCTAAACTCAAAATACTCTAACACTCTCAAACTTTTCAGGAGCTATTTCCCGCTTTCGCTACTCGCTTTTTCTAGTTTTGGCTCGGCGGC
>DKLU01000436.1 GCA_002455915.1 Chryseobacterium sp. UBA6632 | reverse complement strand
AAAATTTAAACAAGCTAAGATTAAATTAAAAAATTAAAAATAAACTCGCGAATTGCTAAAGCCAAGAGCCAAAAGCAAATCGCCAAAAGCTTAAAATAATGGCAAAAGAAATAAAATTCGATATTGAATCAAGAGACGCTTTAAAAAGAGGTGTTGATGCATTGGCTAATGCAGTAAAAGTAACTTTAGGACCAAAAGGTAGAAACGTGGTAATCGAAAAATCTTTCGGTGCACCTCACGTAACTAAAGACGGTGTTTCTGTTGCAAAAGAAATCGAACTTGAAGACAGAGTAGAAAACATGGGAGCACAAATGGTAAAAGAAGTGGCTTCCAAAACTAATGATATCGCAGGAGACGGTACTACTACCGCTACTGTTTTGGCACAGGCTATCGTAAGAGAAGGTCTTAAGAACGTAGCTGCAGGTGCAAACCCAATGGACTTGAAGAGAGGGATCGACAAAGCTGTAACTGCTGTTGTTGAAAACTTAAAAACTCAGTCTCAAGCAGTTGGAGATTCTACAGATAAAGTAAAGCAGGTTGCTTCTGTATCTGCTAACAACGATGAAACAATTGGTGCTTTGATCGCTGAAGCTTTCGGAAAAGTGGGTAAAGAAGGTGTGATCACAGTAGAAGAAGCTAAAGGTATCGATACAACAGTTGACGTTGTAGAAGGTATGCAGTTTGACAGAGGTTACCAGTCACCATATTTCGTGACAAACCCTGAGAAAATGTTAGCTGAACTTGAAAATCCATACATTCTTTTAGTTGAGAAAAAAATCTCTTCAATGAAAGAATTGCTTCCTGTTCTTGAACCAATCGCTCAAGGTGGTAAATCTTTATTAATCATCTCTGAAGAAGTTGAAGGTGAAGCTTTGGCAACTTTAGTGGTAAACAAATTGAGAGGTTCTCTTAAAATTGCTGCTGTAAAAGCTCCAGGATTCGGAGACAGAAGAAAAGCAATGTTGGAAGATATCGCGATCTTAACAGGTGGTACTGTAATTTCTGAAGAGCAAGGTTTCACAATGGAAAATATCACTATCGATATGTTGGGAACTGCTGAGAAAGTATCTATCGACAAAGACAACACAACTGTTGTAAACGGTGGTGGTGAAGAAAGCAAAATCAAAGGAAGAGTTGCTCAGATCAAAGCTCAAATGGAAACTTCTACTTCTGATTACGATAAAGAAAAATTGCAGGAGAGATTGGCTAAATTAGCCGGAGGTGTTGCCGTTCTTTACGTAGGTGCAGCTTCTGAAGTTGAAATGAAAGAGAAAAAAGACAGAGTGGATGATGCCCTTCACGCTACAAGAGCAGCCGTTGAAGAAGGTATCGTTGCTGGTGGTGGTGTTGCTTTGGTAAGAGCGATCGCTTCTTTAGAGGCTCTTTCAGGATCAAATGCTGACGAAAATACAGGGATCAAGATCGTAAAAAGAGCAATCGAGGAGCCATTGAGACAAATCGTTGCTAATGCAGGTGGTGAAGGTTCTGTAATCGTTGCTAAAGTGGCAGAAGGAAGCGGAGACTTCGGATACAATGCTAAAACTGACGAGTATGTAAACATGCTTGAAGCAGGGATCATCGACCCTACAAAAGTAACAAGAGTTGCTCTTGAAAATGCAGCTTCTGTTTCTGGAATGCTTCTTACAACTGAATGTGTAATCACTGAAGTGAAGAGCACTGAACAAGCTATGCCAATGGGTGGTGGAATGCCAGGAATGATGTAACGGTCAGCGACCGAGGCAAATATATATAAACCGTTCTGCTTTTGTGGAGCGGTTTTTTTTAGTTATTAAGCTGTTTCGTATATTTGATTGTCAAACTTTAATTATAGGCACAAAAATCCAACCATGAAAAAAATACTATCTTACTCATTAATCTTTTTCCTATTTACCCTAATTTTAAGCTGCAAGACAAGTGATTCATTTGGATTAAAAAAAATGAGCAAAAGCGAACGCAGTACATTTATTTCTTCAAATTTAAAAACTCAAGGGGGAGTTAATCTGGGCAATTTTATTTTTCATCTACAGGAATCTAAAGTAGACTTAACACCCTTTAACCAACTCTTAATTGATAAATTAAAAACATCTCAGTATCCATATGACATTAATATATTGACAAATTTGCTGGTCGATAACAAAGAAAACAAATCTGAAATTGAAAACATACTCAACTCAAAAATTAAAATTTGGGATACAGGAAATTGGTCTGAAAAATTCTGGTACATAATTAAAGAATATAATTTAAATATTGAAAAACCTGACTACTACTCTATAGAAAACGATTCATCGAAAAAATATAATGTATCAGAATTTCTTAAAACAAAAATTGAAACTAACGAATTAGGAAGAGAACCTTTATTAATGATCAATTGGAGTATTACAAGCTATGAGGAGGGAAAACTTATTGAAACACTAGATAAATTAGATATTAAACAAATAGATTACACTTCAAAAAATCAAGCAGTAAATTTATATGGAAAAAATGGTGTTGATGGACTTTTAAAAATTACGACTTACTAATCTCTACTAAAACAAAATTAAAAATGTACGTTGCCTAAAATCCCTTGGCATTATGTAAATGAAATAAGTCATATGAAATCTGGATGCTCCGTTAAAACTGACATACTTGAAGTAGGTATCATCGACCCAACGAAAGTAACAAGAGTTGCCCTTGAAAACGCAGCTTCTGTTTCTGGAATGCTTCTTACAACTGAATGTGTGATCACTGAAGTGAAAAAAGACGAACCAGCTATGCCAATGGGTGGTGAAATGCCAGGAATGATGTAAC
>DKLU01000157.1 GCA_002455915.1 Chryseobacterium sp. UBA6632 | reverse complement strand
TAAAATGAAGGAAAATTTCGCCATCCGGAATAAAAGAAATCTCCGTTCCATTGCGGTCTGAAGTTTCTTTTTCTTCAAAATTTTCAGTGATAAGACCACGCGAAAACTCAGCAACTTTTAACCTTCCATCACGGAAAGAACGCACACGGAAATAATCAGAA
Source organism: Chryseobacterium sp. UBA6632 (assembly GCA_002455915.1). Classification (GTDB taxonomy): domain Bacteria; phylum Bacteroidota; class Bacteroidia; order Flavobacteriales; family Weeksellaceae; genus Chryseobacterium. The sequence continues at coordinate 4,962 of DKLU01000157.1, read as the reverse complement.
AGGGCATTTACCGCTTTCGTACCGACCCCATTCAAACCTACCGATTTTTTGAAGGCTTTACTGTCGTATTTACCTCCGGTATTCATTTTAGAAACAGCGTCAACCACCTTCCCTAAAGGAATTCCACGACCAAAGTCACGAATGGTAACCTTACCATCGTCCAATTTTATTTCAATTCTTTTCCCCGATCTCATTCTGAACTCATCGATCGAGTTGTCCAGAATTTCCTTTAGCAAAATATAGATCCCGTCGTCTGCAGATGAGCCATCACCGAGCTTCCCGATGTACATACCGGGACGTAGACGAATGTGCTCCTGCCAATCGAGGGTTCTGATATTATCTTCTGAATAAGTTGGATTTATTTCTTGTGACATATGTATTTTCAGCAAACATACAAAAATACGAAAATTGTCAAAATTATCAGGTAATTTTCAGGTCAGATTTATGCAAAATTTCATTTTATTTTTCTGATTATTAATTCACCACCAGATCATATATTCTCAAATGTGAATTTTGTTTTTTCTTTAAAACCATCCTGAACAGAAGAATTTATTTAAAATGTAAGGTAAGAAAATCAATATTTTTAGATTTAATTCATAAAAAATAAATTAAATTCGATGAAGTTTTAAAAACTCAGTTACATGATACAACTTCCTTTATCTAAACTTTCCAATGTAGGAACTACCATTTTCAGCCAGATGACGCAGCTTGCCAATGAAAATGAAGCAATTAATCTATCACAGGGATTTCCGGATTTTATGCCAGATTCTGAATTGCTAGATCATGTGGATCATTTCATTAAAAAAGGTTTTAATCAATATGCTCCAATGGGCGGAATGATTGGTTTGAAGGAAGAAATTGCCCGAAAAATTGAAAATTCGCATCAAGCGATTTATCATCCAGATTCTGAAATTACCGTTACCGCAGGCGGAACTCAGGCAATCTTCACTGCCATTGCCACTTTTGTGAAAAAAGATGATGAAGTGATTATTTTTGAACCCGCTTATGATTGCTACGAACCAACCGTGGAACTTTTCGGAGGAATTGTAAAACGTTTTGAAATGAAAGCTCCTCATTATGAAATAGATTGGAACGTGATTAAAAGTCTGGTGACTGAAAAAACAAAAATGATTATCCTGAATAATCCGAATAATCCTTCCGGAAAAATTTTAAAAGAAAATGATATTCAAGAACTTATCAATATTGTAAAAGGAACTTCAATTCTGATTTTAAGTGATGAAGTGTATGAAAATATTGTTTTTGATGGAAAGCAGCATTTAAGTATCTGTAAATACCCTGAATTAAAGGAAAGAAGTCTTTTAGTCGCTTCTTTTGGAAAATTGTTTCATGTCACGGGCTGGAAAGTTGGATATTGCGCGGCACCAAAAGTTTTGACCGATGAATTCCGAAAGATCCATCAATTTAATGTTTTTTCGGTGAACACGCCTATTCAGCTGGCTTTGGCTAAATACATGAAAAATGACGAACATTATAATCAGTTGAATCATTTTTTTCAGGAAAAAAGAGATTTTTTAAGAAAAGGTTTAGCTAACACATCTTTTGAATTGCTGGATTGCGAAGGAACTTATTTTCAGGCTTTAAAATATGATAAAATTTCAGATAAAAATGATTTTGATTTTGCCAGCGAATTAACAATTAATCATAAAGTAGCAAGTGTACCTTTTTCATCATTCTATAAAAATAAACTAAATGAAAATGTGATTCGTCTGTGTTTTGCGAAGAAACAGGAAACTTTGGAAAGGGCGATTGAGAATTTGGCAAAGTTGTAAATAAATCTCTCGCAGATTTTGCTGATGACGCAGATGATTGAGTATAATTTTTATGAAAAAAAATCAGCGCAATCTGCAAAATCTGTGAGAGAAAAATAAAAAACGGCCAACCGAGTGATTCTCGAAGTCGCCAGTTTTAATTTTATATCATTGATTCTTATCCTCAACAACTGGATTGAGGATCTCAAAACCACGCAATTTATTATAAAAACATTCCTCCAGAAGCTTCGATTCTTTGTCCATTGATCCAACGCGCATCTTCGGTACAAAGGAAAGCTACTACTCCGCCAATATCATCCGGAACACCTGCTCTTCCTAAAGCTGTATTTCCCGCCACCAAAGCATTTACATGTTCATCATCACGCGTTCTTCCGCCGCCGAAATCGGTTTCAATGGCTCCAGGCGCCACTACATTAGACTTAATTCTTCTTGCGCCCAATTCTTTAGCCTGATATTTAGTCAGCATATCGACTGCTGCTTTCATAGAACCATACACAGACGATCCCGGCAAAGCAAATCTTGCCAATCCTGAAGAAACGTTAATGATTCCGCCTTCGTTATTGATAAATGGTAAAAATTTCTGCGTTAAGAAAAACACGCCTTTAAAATGAATATCTACCATATCATCCAACTGCTCTTCTGTAACGTCCTGAATAGGCGCGTACAAAGCAGTTCCTGCATTATTTACAAGATAATCGATATTTCTGCTTCCCGTATTTTCTTCCAGATGATCTCCCACGATTTTCACAAAAGCATCAAAACTCTTCGTATCTCTTGTATCTAATTGATAAGCAATAGCTTTTTGCCCTAAAGCCTGAATCTCTTTCACGGTAGCATCTGCTTCTTCTTTATTGCTTCGGTAGGTGATAATGATATCAAGTCCTTTTTGGGCAGTTTTTATAGCTGAATTTTTGCCTAAACCACGGCTTCCGCCAGTTATTAATGCGATTTTTGTTCTTGCGCTCATATTATTATGTTATTTAATGATACAAAGTTGGTGTATTTTTGAAAGCAAGTGTTTGCTCGAATCAATCTGAAATTTGCAAAATTCAAATCAGGTACGAAATTCTAGAGGAGCCAGTGATGTTTTCTTTTTAAAGAAATTAGAAAAGTGAGCAATCTCTTCAAAGCCTAGCGCATAAGCAATTTCAGAAACGTTCCATTTTGTTTGCTTCAATAGAATTTTAGCTTCCTGAATCACTCTTTCCGCAATAATTTCGGTGGTAGTTTTGCCTGTACTTTCTTTTATTTTTTTGTTTAAATAATTCACATGAACTGCCAATCGATCTGCATAATCTTTGGCAGATTTCAACTGAATTCTTTGCTCTGAAGTTTCAATAGGAAATTGCCTTTCCAACAATTCTATAAACAACGAAACCACCCGCAAAGAAGCATCATTGGATGTTGAAAGCTTAGAAGCAGGCTGTAGTTTTTGTCCGTAATGGATCAATTCAACCACATAATTTCTGATCAAATCATATTTAAAAATATAATCAGAATTAATTTCTTTTTTGATTTTATTGAATAATAATTGAATTTCATCGGCGAGTTCATCATCAATTTCAAAGATCGGAACATTTCCCGGCTGAAAAATAGGCAAATCCTGAAGACCATTGTGAACGCGATCTCTGATAAAAAAGTCTTCTGTAAACACACAGAAATTTCCCGACTGCTGTGGATCTTCAGGAACCCAATGGTAAGGAACTTTGGGAGTGGCAAAAAGCAAAGCATTATTCTGAATCTGAATAATTTTATCTGCATACTCTGCCCTATTCTTCCCTCTTATTAAACTTATTTTATAATATTTTCTTCTATTATAAGGCATTTCGGAAGTCATCCGGATTTTTTCAATCGTTTGGGCAATATCAAAAACATTAAAATGACCAATATCTTTATGAAGACCTTTCGGGAAAATACTTTCGACATCCTTTCCCAGCTTTTTCGTCATCTCCTGATAAAAATCTTCGAGTGAAGTATGCGAAGTGTGAGCCATTTTTTCCATAACTGAACATTTGTAAAATTCAAATATACAAACTTCTAAAAATAGAATCCTGAATCTATCATTTATTATAACTATTGAAAATTTTTCTATAAATAGTGATTTACTATTGATATTTTTATTACCTTAGTTTTAAGCTAAATTACTAAAAATCAAACACTATGAAAGATTTACTTTTAACGAAAGGGAAGAAACTCAACAAAAAGCAGTTAAAAATGATTGCAGGCGGATTACTCGACTGTATGCAGCCCATTGTCTGCACAGATCCTCCATGTGAAATTTACGGGCCAGACGACCCGAGATCTTGCTCACAAATTTCAATTGGTTGCGCACAGAAAATTTGCAGACCTCTTTAATCACTAAACTTAAGCTAAATCATTAAAATTCAACAGCTATGAAAAATCAAAATTTACAAAACGGTAAAAAATTAAACAAAAAGGAACTGAGAGTAATCACAGGCGGACTTCAGATGTGCTTAGACAGAGAAACCGGACAATGCATCGCTTACGGCGTTCGTTGTGGCGAATTTGAATGCAGATACCCTATTTTACCATAATTTAACTAAATCATAAAATTACCACTATGAAAAATCAAAACTTACCACAAGGCAAAAAGCTTAACAAAAGAGAGTTAAGAGTTATTACGGGAGGTTTGAGAGACTGTATTAATTCCTCAAACCGGCGCATGTAAATTGATCTCGATCGGTTGCGCACAACTAGAATGCAGACCAGAAATAAACCCTATCGATTAATAATATTTTCAAAAAAGAATACCATTCATTAACCTGAATGGTATTTTTTATGCAAAAAACGCTACCAAAATACATCGGAAGCGTTTTTCATTTATAACTAACTTTAATATTCTTTTATACGTTGAATCTAAAGTGCATGATGTCGCCATCTTTCACGATATATTCTTTACCTTCCACAGAAAGTTTTCCAGCTTCTTTGATTTTTACTTCAGAACCATACGTCATATAATCATCAAACTTGATAACTTCTGCACGGATGAAGCCTTTTTCGAAATCGGTGTGGATTACTCCAGCAGCCTGAGGCGCCGTCCAACCCTGCCCGATAGTCCAAGCTCTCACTTCTTTAACACCAGCCGTAAAATACGTCTGAAGCTTCAATAAATCGTAAGCTTTTCTGATCAAACGGTTTACACCCGGCTCAG
>DKLU01000158.1 GCA_002455915.1 Chryseobacterium sp. UBA6632 | reverse complement strand
ATTTTGTGAATCAGTGAAAAATGACATCAAAAATTGAGATACAATCTAAAGTTCCGAAAATATAAACAACCCATTATAAAAACTCGTTTGGATTGATTACCTTTAAACTTTCTTTTCATTAACTATGGATAAACAGTCAGATCAGCACCTTCTTCTTATGAAACGGCTTCAGGAAATGCAGAAAGAGCAACTGACAATATCTGCCTTAAATCTTTCTTTTGCTAAAGTTTTAGACCAAAAAGAATTTCATCTTATTTTGAATCAAAATTTTAAAAATGAAGTAAGATGTAATGAAATTATCATTCTGAAAGCTGAAAGTTCTGTTGTTAAAAGTTTTTACAGCAGTTTTTCAACAGAAAAAGATCAGGAAAAACCAATGGATCTCTATTTTGAGCAATGTTTACAATCTCCGGAGCCCATTTTATTTGATTTAAAAGATCTCTCTGAAAAGAATGATTCTGCCCCTTTTTACTGTAAAACAGCAAAGAGTTTAGGAATGCGAATGGCGGTGGGTTTTTCCTTACCTTCCATTCAGAAAAGTCAGGAAGTTGTTTTTCTATTTTATAAGAATTTTATTTCGACAGACGATATCCGCGAAAGAATTTTAGAAGGAATTTCCACCCAACTTTCGATTACGATTAGGAATATTTCTATTCAGCAACAATTAAAATTATTTCAAAATCATCCAATTTCTTCTGCACCAGAAATTAATACTGAAAAACAGGAAGCTAAAAAGGGATTTCACGGAATTATCGGCGACAGCGATATGATGCAGAAAGTATATGAACAGATTTCACAGGTGTCTCCTTCTCAGTCTAATGTCATTATTTATGGTGAAACGGGAACAGGAAAAGAACTGATTGCTAACGCCATCCATGAACTTTCTGATGCTTCAAATCAACCCATGATCCGGATCAATTGTGCGGCAATTCCAGCCAATCTTATTGAATCTGAACTTTTCGGGCACGAAAAAGGCAGCTTTACCGGAGCCACAGAACAACGCAAAGGAAAATTTGAACAGGCGCACAATAGCACCATCTTTTTAGATGAAATTGGCGAACTTCCTCTGGAAATTCAAGGGCGCTTACTGAGGGTTTTACAAGAAAAAGAAATCGAAAGAATCGGCGGAAATCAAAGAATAAAGGTGAATGCACGAGTGATTACCGCCACGAACAGAAATCTGGCTCAGGAAGTCGAGAAAGGTAATTTCAGAAGTGATCTTTTTTACCGACTGAATGTTTTCCCTATTTATCTTCCACCTTTAAGAGACAGAAAAAAAGATATTCCATTGCTGGCTGATTTTTTTCTTGAAAAACATTCTGAAAAATCAGGGAAGAAAGTGAAAGGTTTTTCTAAAAAAGTGATGGATTCCATGATTGAAAATTCATGGCCCGGCAATATTCGTGAACTTGAAAATATGGTAGAACGAAGCATTCTGACCGCAAAAACAACTACTATCACAGAAATGGCTTTTCCGAAACTCATTGAAACTAAAAATACGGAAGATCATTTTCAGATTAAACCTCTTCATGAATTTGAAAAGGAATATATTGTAAAAGTGGTGGAAAAATGCAAGGGCAGAATTTCCGGTAAAAATGGAGCTGCCGTTTTGCTGGGATTACCTTCTACCACGTTGATTTCTAAAATGCAGAAATTGGGTATTGAGAAAAAGCACAGTTTCAGAAAAAATGAATAGTTTTTAGCTGTTGTTAATTTTAACGCAAAGTTCGCAAAGATTTTTTTTAACTACTTAACGTTTTTAAGTTCGCAAAGGCGTTTCACTCAGTAAAGCACACAAGAGTTTTATTGATTATAAAAAATTGAGTCTTAACATTATTACTCTTTCATGCTCATTTCAATTTTTCCTGAGGAAAGCGCCCAGAAAATCCACAATCCGAGAATGATCATTAGTGCAACAAATGGAATCCAAAAGGAAAATGCTAATGCAATAATGTAAATCGGAAGTCCGTACAGATAGTTATTATGAATTTTTCTAATGGCTTCATCGGTAATTCCGGGACGTAAAAGTTTTTTGTTTTTACTCGCCAGATACCATAATAAATTGTAGGCTAAATTAATCAGAACAAAAATTCCCGTATAGATCGCCACGACTACAGAAGCTGCTTCGCCATTGAAATATTTTGCCAATAATGCCGTCGGATATGAAACCGCGGAAACCAGAAAGAGAATCAATCCGTTGGCAAACATAATTCCTGAATTTCTGCTGTAAATCTGTTTGAAAATTTTATGGTGATTTACCCACATAATGAAAATACTGAAAAACGAAAGGATAAACGCCAAAAACGTTGGCCATTGATTTTTCATAAAAATTTGTATCTCGTTTCCATTGTTAATCGCATCTGCTTCCGGTAAATGAAGATCGAGTACCAAAAGCGTGATGGCAATGGCAAAAACGCCGTCGCTGAAGCCTTCTATACGGCCGGTTTCTTTTTCCATGATTTCTTATTAATTGTTGCTTGTTGGGTAACGCAAAGGAGCTAAGTTCATTTTATATTGTAGTGCTTGTAAGGTACAAGGATTTTATCTTCGATAAAATTGAAGATTGATTTTTTGAAAAATTTTAATAGGTTTTGGCTAAAGCCTTTATTTTATTTTTTTTGAAAGCAGACTAAAGTCCACTTCTATTGAATGAAATTATTCGTTACAATTTATTTATATCCTTTATCAATTCCCAGCTTTTTCATTTTGGAATACAAGGTCTGAGGTTGAATTTTCAATAATTCTGCAGCTCCGCCAATTCCGGAAACTTTTCCGCCACAACTTTCGAGAGCATTCATGATGTGATCTCTTTCCATTTCTTCCATTGATTTTAACTGTCCGTGAAATGGTTCCGCAGATTGCTCAACCGATTTTGGAAGTTCGAAATTTTCGATTTCAGTGGTTTTTGCCAAGAGAACGCTTCTTTCAATTAAGTGTTCTAGCTCTCGAATATTTCCGGGCCACTTATAGTGTAATAATTGCTCTAAAGCATTTTTACTAATGGAAGAAATATTTCTTCTTGAAGCTGTTGCATATTTATTCAGGAAAAAATTAGCTAATAATTCGATGTCTTCTTTTCTTTCTCGCAAAGGCGGTAATTCTATCGGGAATACATTTAACCTATAATATAAATCTAGTCTGAATCTGCCTTCTGCAACTTCTTTTTCCAAAGAACGATTGGTTGCTGCAACAATTCGTACATTGACTTTAAATGTTTTGTTTCCGCCCAATCTTTCGATTTCTTTTTCCTGTAAAACTCTGAGCAATTTAACCTGAGAATCTAAAGGTAATTCACCAATTTCATCCAGGAAAATTGTTCCGTTATTCGCCTGTTCAAACTTCCCGATCCTTTGGGTATTTGCTCCTGTAAAGCTTCCTTTTTCGTGTCCGAAAAGTTCGGATTCAATTAAAGATAAAGGTAATGCCGCACAATTGACAATCACGATTGGCTGATCTTTCCGGTCTGATAATTCATGGACAGAATGGGCAATTTTTTCCTTTCCTGTTCCACTTTCTCCGACCACCAAAACCGAAGTTTCTGTTGGAGCAACCACTCTCACTTTTTCAACAACATCCTGAAGAACTTTGCTTTTTCCGATAATTCCTTCAATTGATTCGTTGTCTACATTTTGAATGAATTCACATCCTTTTTCAATATCAAAACGATATTTCGCAATATCGAGCATCACAATCAGATCACGCTCACGGAAAGGTTTTACCATAAATCCATACGGTTGTGTTTCTTTTACCGCTTCCAACGTGGTTTGGTTGGTATTGGCAGAAATATATAAAAATGGCAGATTGATCTCACGCAATTCCCACGCAAGATCAATTCCTGTAAGATCGCCTTTCAGCATAATATCAAGCAACACCCAGTCGGGCTTTTTTTCGGCAATAGATTTCCTTGCCTGAACCACTGATGAAGCAATTCCGGTGATTTGGTAGCCCGCCTTTATCAGCATGATTTTAAGATCATTGGCTACAATAAATTCATCTTCTACAATTAATATTTTTTCTTTCATTTTTTATATGATCCACTTACTTTTCGTGAGCTTCAATTTCTGTATTTTTTCTAAATGTTATGGTAATTTTCAATCCGTTGTTGTTTTCAATTGAAAAATTTCCGTCAAGCTGATCGGTTAAGCCCCTCATTAAGTTCATCCCGAGAGATTCAGTTGCATCCATATCAAAACCTGCGGGAAGGCCTACTCCATTATCAGAAATTATTAATTCATAATTATCATTTCCTGTATTTTTAAAAGAGACAATAACTTCTCCTTTTTTATCATCAGGAAAGGCATATTTTGTTGTATTAATCACCGCTTCATTAATAATAAGCCCCATCGGAACTGCCTGTGCGACATCCAAAAAGACTTTTTCTGCATTTACGGTAAATTTAATCTTATTTTCAGAGGAATAACATTCTCTGATATAATTAATTAACTCATACATATACCAAGACATATCGATCATCGACAGGTTATCCGACTGATATAATTTCTGATGAATCAACGACATCGCGTGCATTCTGTGCTGACTGTTTTGGATTGCCATCAAGGCGTCTTCATTATCCAAATAAGCGGACTGTGTATTCAGTAAACTAATGACAATCTGCAAATTATTTTTTACGCGATGATGAATTTCTTTTAACAACCATTCTTTTTCAGCGAGGAGTTTTTTAAGTTGCTCGTTTTGTTCGTCGATCTGCTTACGTTTTAATTCTAATTTTTTATTAGCATTATTTTTAAGCCTTGATCGATTATAAAGCAAAGCCGCAAAGAGAATTAATACTAAAATGCTTCCTATAAAAACATATTTAATGAATGTATCATTCTCAATCTGAATATCCTGAAGCTTTCCTTTTTGAGTCAGCAACTGAATATTTTTATCTTTCTGCTCAGTTTCAAACTGAATTTTTAAACTGCCGATCTGTTTGCTTTTTTCACCATTAAAAACAGAATCCGAGAATTTTTTATACAACTGATAGTGGGTAATGGCATCCGCATATTTTCCCTGTGTAGAATCTGCTTTAAACAAAATCAGATGATTTTCTGAACGCAACATATCATTTCCGCTTTTCTTTGCCAAAGAGTCAAACAAAGTTGCTTCACGATACATTGCGGGATAATTTTTCGTCTGATAATGATAAAAAACAAAACTCCTTAATAATGAAGTCTGATTATCAAATTTTTCGCCATTTTCTCCGTAATGAATGACTAATTTTTTATAATAAGCTTCCGCATTTTTGAACTGCTTCGTGATCGTATAAGTGCTGAAAAGAATATAATCTTCTCTCATTTCAAACTGCTGATCATCAATGGGATACTTAGCCTTATATTCTTTAATCATAGCAATTGCTTGATCGAACTTTTTCTGTCTGATCAACATGGTAGACATATTATTGGCAACCGTCCTTACGTAGCCGTTATCTTTATTTTTTTTGGCAATAATAAGAGCTTTTTCCCAATATCTCATCGCATCGTCATTCTGACGGAGATAATAATACACCATCCCGACATTGCTACAAATAGAACTCATTTGCAAGGAGTTATCATTTACACTTAGTGCAATTTTTTCTGCAGCAAGACCATTTTTCAATGCTTCTTCGTAATTGGCTTTCTGAATTTCAGCCTGTGAAAGAAAATTATAAACGGCTTGCGTTTCTTTGAACTTTACCGACTGATACACAGCCAGTGATTGTTTCAACAGATCAATCGACTTATCTGAATCTCCTTTTAAAAGATACAGTTCGCCCAAATCTTTTAATACAGATGCTTGTTTTATTTTGGATCCCGAATTTTTAAATAATGCCAATGCTTTTTCTTTAAGCTTGATTTTAGCATCAAAATTTTTAGGATCATTATCATATATAAAAGAAAGTTCTTCGTAGCCTTCTCCGGTTTGCTCCGTCATTTTATGTGTTTCAAAATAAGTAATAGAATTTTTTATTTTGGATAACGCAGCATCTTTATTCCCTCTTTCCCTATCTATTTTTGCATCNNATCACCGCACTGTCGAGATCTTTTTTCGCTTCTCCTTTTTTGTTTATATAAAAATCGCTCAGTTTTTGCAGCAAAGCTATTTTCTGAGAATTTTCTTTGGAAGAAGCAATCTGTGTTCTCAACAGTGCAGGGTTTTCTTTGGATTGAGCTTTTAATGATATACTTAAAAACATCAAAACCAATGAAAAACAAAATATCTTTAATGGATTTTCATTAATAAAACAAGGGCTCTTATTCATTTTTTAAAGATAATCTATTATCCTTTTATTTGTAGGCTTTATCAGCTATTTTTCCCGGTGATAAAAATAACACATGATCATCGCCACACCCGGTAAAACCAGCGTTACCAATCCAAACTGCTTTCCTGCATACGCTCCTAAAAAACAGCCAACCAAAAAACCTAAAATGGTAATCAATTGTTTTTTCAGACTTGATAAAGCTTCGGGATGATGAAAACCGTTTTTCAGCAATGTTCCGAAATCCAAAGAAGCCTGTGTAACATTTCCTGTCATCATCGTCGTTGGACCGTGCGTTTCTTTGGCATACAATTTTCCGAAGGCATTCTGAAGTCCCATTGCAAAAACCGCCATCATGGTTATTGCATACATCATCCATTCTTCAAAGGCATTATTATAATTTAAAATAGCTACAATGACTCCACTCAATAATAACAAAACACCTTCCCAGCATAAAATAGTGTAATGATTAAGGGCTTTTCCGGCGATTCTTCCTCCTGCAATTACTGCTAAAATAAAGACAGGAAAAGTCAACAGTTTCACCCACGCATGAACATCTGAACCTTTCACAAACTGGTAGGCAAACACGATAAAGTTTCCCGTAACATGGGCAGAAAAAATGGAATCTGCCGCCACAAAAGTCACTGTATCACAATAGCCTGCAATCATCGTCAGCAACAACGTAACAAAGCCAATATTATGTTTTATCTCCATGATTTTATTTTAAATGTGAACGAAGCATCCACGCCATTTTTTCGTGAGTTTCCAATAATCCGGTGATATAATCGCTTGTTCCGGCATCTTTAAATTCTACCGCAAAATTTTCTATGTTTTCACGTAAATGAATTAAAATACTTTCGTGATCTGATAATAATTCCTTCATATACGTTAAGCTGTCATTCGATTCTAAATGACTTTCAGAAAGATGAGTTAAAGAAAGATATTCTCTCAACGTCGCCGGAGCGTAATGTCCCAACATTCTAATTCTCTCTGCCAAATCGTCAATAATTCCGTCTAACTGCTGATATTGAGATTCAAAAAACAAATGTTTGTTATAAAAATCTTTTCCTTCTACGTTCCAATGCGCTTTTCTTGTTTTGGTGTACAGAATAAATTCGTCAGCTAGCGTCTGTATTAAAATTTCAGCAACTTTTGCCAAATTTTCGTTTTTAATTCCAATTGAAGTTTTCATTTTAAATAAGATTTAATAAATAATAATCGAGTGAATATTTTCCTGCTCCCAAGGCAAGAATTAGTAATAATGATAAGGTGTACATAAAAGGAACATCGCGCACTTCCAAAGAATCTTTTCTGTGAACTACAAAATATCCGATGGCTGTCACACCAATTGTCGGTAAAACAGCGAGCCTTGTTCCCAATCCTAAAATGATTAAAAAAGGAACCACTAAATCTGCAAATGAAGCCACCAAAGCATTCATTTTATCGGGTAAACCGAGCGGATTGGGGATAATTTCTTTCTGTCCGTTTTCCAGTCTGAATTTCTTTAAGCCATGAACTCTAAATAGCTGAACAGCAAAAAGTACACGGAAAATAAGAAAAGCGATGTCGTTAAATGACGATCCTAAATCTGAACTAAGGATCTGTTTTAAAATTTCCATAATTTTTAAGTTTAAAAAGCAAAACAAGAACAGCCTAAAGCTCCCCAAAATGTGTGATAATTATTCACCGGAAGGTTGCTCATTCTCGCTGCATTATGATTATGTTCGTGAACATCACAGCTTCCAACGCAACTGTGAATCTGTGAAATTAAAGGAGCTTTCATTTGAGATTGTGCATTTTTCTCTATTTCTTTCTGAAAATGCCCTCCGACAGGAGAATAACCGTTATACAAATTCGTTGGAGACCAATCCGGAAGAACAGGAATTGATGGCGGTGCAAAGCTTGAAAACTCTCCTTTTGCATACACAATTTTTCCATCTACCACGGTCATTTCTGCTTCAATATTTTTAATATCTTCATCATCCACAGTAAAAAAATCCTGATTAAGAACCGCCAAATCTGCAAACATTCCCACCTGAATATCTCCTTTTTTCTCCTGTTCCTGAGAAAACCACGCGCTTCCTTTAGTGTATAATTCCAGCGCGGTTGCTCTATCTAACCTCGTTTCATGATACAATTGAAGTCCACCAACCGTTTTCCCAACCGTTAACCAGTACATTGAAACCCAAGGATTATAACTGCTCACTCTCGTTGCATCTGAACCACCACCAACAGGTACTTCCATTTCCAGCATTTTTTTGATGGGTGGTGTACTTTCAGCAGCGGCAGAACCATACTGATCGGTAAAATATTCTCCCTGATAGGCCATTCTGCTTTGGATTGCGATTCCTCCGCCGAGCATTTTTACCCTTTCGATATTTTTTTCGTCAATGGTTTCAGCATGATCAAAAATCCACGGCAATCCATTGAAAGGAATGTCCTGATTTACTTTTTCAAAGACATTTAAAAATCGGGTAATGCTTTCGTTGTATGTCGCGTGAAGTCTGAAAGGCCAACGATTTTCTACCAATAAACGGACAACTTTTTCAAGATCGGATTCCATGTTCTCCGGCAAATCTGGTCTTGGCTGAAGAAAATCTTCAAAATCTGCCGCCGAAAATACCAACATCTCTCCTGCCCCGTTGTGACGATACATATCATCGCCTTGATACAATTTTACCGTATCTATCCAATCGCTGAAATCTTCAAATTCCTGTTTTGGCTTTTGGGTGAATAAATTATAGGCGATTCTTACCGTTAACTGCTTTTTCTCGTTCAGTTCATTCACTACCTGATAATCATCCGGAAAGTTCTGGAAACCACCCCCGGCATCAATCACACTTGTAATCCCGAAACGGTTGAGTTCCGTCATAAAATGTCTTGTTGAGTTCACTTGGTGCTCATACGATAATTTTGGACCTTGCGCTAAGGTGGAATATAAAATCATGGCATTTGGTGTTGCGATAATCAATCCTGTCGGTTCACCGTTCGCATCTCTTTCGATCTGTCCGCCAGCCGGAGCCGGCGTATTTTTAGTAAAGCCAACTGCTTTCAAAGCCGCTCTGTTCATCAATGCTCTGTCATACAAATGCAGAATAAAAACGGGAGTTTCGGGGGCAATTGCGTTGATTTCTTCCAACGTTGGCATTCTTCTTTCCGCAAACTGGAACTCTGACCAACCGCCAACCACACGAACCCATTGCGGAGAAGGCGTTCTGTCGACCTGATCTTTCAGCATTCTCAAGGCATCAGCTAGAGAAGGAACTCC
>DKLU01000435.1 GCA_002455915.1 Chryseobacterium sp. UBA6632 | reverse complement strand
CAAAACTTCCTCAGCCTTCTATCATCAGCGGGACAAAATTATTAACTGTGGGTGGTTCGGTTTACGATTTCTATCTTCCGACTTGGGCAGGTGTAGATCCAACTAACGGAAAACCTTTGTGGAAAACCATTACAACAGATGCCAACGGACAAACGGTGGAAGGTACCACTTCTGAATACGCTAAAGCGGCAAGAGAAATTCAGGGTTCGGCACTTCCTAAATTAATGGGAGGATTAACGACAAGCTTAAATTATAAAAACTTTGACCTTTCAGCTTTACTGACTTTCAGATTGGGAGGAAAGATTTTGGATACCGATTACACCTCCATCATGTCCAACGGAAACTTGGCAGGACGTGCATGGAGCGCCGAAATGGTCAACAGATGGACGCCTGAAAATACAAATACGGATGTTCCTATTTTGAGCACAACAACCAATAACTGGACTTCAACCTCATCGAGATTTTTATATTCTGCAACGTATGCAAGATTGAAAAATGTAAGTATCGGATACACACTTCCATCGAATTATTTTGAAAAATTAGGTTTGAAAAACTTCAGAGTGTATGTTCAGGGAGAAAATTTACTCACGTTCTATAAACATAAAGGAATGGATCCTGAACAATCATTGGATGGAACAACGTATTACAGATATCCGGCGATGAGAACCATCACTTTCGGACTTCAGGCAACTCTTTAATCTTAAAATTAAAACAATGAAAAAAATAAAATATCTATCTTTTGCCATTATCGCGACCTTATCTCTGGCAAGCTGTGAAAGCGAGCTGGAAACGGCGCCGACCAATCAGGCTAATGAAGCAGAAGTTTTTAAAACGGCTGATAATGCCGAAACGGTGATCAACGGAACTTGGGCGAAATTTAATGATGATGGAACAACATATTCCAACATCGGATATTCAACCGTACTGAGAACGAGCGATGCGATGGGAAGTGATGTGGCGGTTTTAACCAATAAATACGGATTCCCCACAGCGTATACATTTTCAGATTTAAGCAATAATACAGGAAGTCGTGCCCTTTTCATCTGGAGTTTGCTGTACTCTACCATCAACAACATGAATAATGTGATTACAAGAATTGATGCGGCAGAGGGAAGTCAGGCTAAAAAAGATCAGGTAAAAGGTCAGGCAAAAACGCTTCGAGCTTTTTGTTATCTGAATTTGGCGAGTTTTTATCAGTTCAGTTATTTAAAAGATAAAACGGCATTAACGGCTCCGATTTATACAGAGCCTACAACCACTGAATCTAAGCCGAATAAAAGAGCGACTTTAGAAGAAATTTATACGCTGATTAAAAGTGATTTAACAGATGCCGATCAATTGCTTCAAAACTACACGAGAAACAATAAAGATAAAATCGACAGATCGGTAGTTAATGGATTGTTGGCAAGAACCTATCTGAATACAGGTGATTGGACAAAAGCTGCCGCTGCCGCAAAAGTAGCAAGAAACGGGTATGCTTTAATGACTGCTGAAAAATATAAAGAAGGTTTCAACGATATCAGCAACGGAGAATGGATTTGGGGTCACGGGCAAACGCAAGAGCAGTCTAGCGAGAGTTATGCCTTCCATTTTTTGGATGTTTCGTCTTCGGGAAGTTATTATTACAGCTTCATGGCAGATCCTTATTTTAAAGATTTATTTGATACCAATGATATTCGCTATTCTTTGTTTTCTTGGGACGGACTTCCGGGTAGGGAAGGGCTCTTGAGATATGCTAAATTTAAATTTAAAGCGAATTTAATTGCCGATATTGTCTATATGAGAGCGGCCGAAATGTACTTAATTGAAGCCGAAGCCGAAGCCCAAAACGGAAATGTAACCAATGCGGTAACTGTTTTAAACCAATTGAAATCGGCGAGAAATGCTAATCAATATTCAGGTTCTTTAGCCCAAAATGATGTGATTAAAGAAGTTTTAATTGAAAGAAGAAAAGAATTGTTCGGTGAAGGATTTTCTTTATCCGACATCATCAGAACGCAGGGGACGGTCGTGAGAAAACCTTTCACGAATGCAGATGGTTCTTCGATTCAGGTACAAATTACCACTCCCGACGGAACGGTGAAAAATGTTGCCGGAAGAGGGCACACGATTTATGCTTTTCCTGATCAGTCTTCTTTTGCTCCGAATAGCAAGTATTATTTGTTCACGATTCCACAGAAGGAAGTGGAGAATAATCCGAATTTATAGTATTAGTTTTTTAAATTCTTAAAAGGGGAGCCATCGTTTTTTTGCGGTGGCTTTTTTTAGTTAAAAATAATAAAGATACTTGATAGCATTTTCAAAAATATGAATCTGGCTATAGTTCAGTTCCTCTATATTCTTTTAAAATAAAATTATCTGAAGAATTAGAATTCACAATTTTTTTTAATAATTCCTTATTTGTGCTTAATAAATCGATTTTCAAATGTCCTGATATTTTTATTACAAATGGCTGGTTGCTTGGTGAAATATCTAAATTATTATACAACAATTCTTTTTTATTGAATACAGAATAAGGATAAGAAATTAGATCCCTTGAATATTTCAATAAATCGTCTTTTGTAAAAATTAAAGCACCTTTAAAGCTATTTGGAATACTATTTTCCCTAAATAAAGCTCTTAAAACCTTCAAATTATTCTGTTGATTGGGAAACCAATCTTCATCTTTGAAATCATGATTTACAATCCATTGAGATTCGTTATCCAGTTGGTTGATGATACTTTTAAACCAGTCTTCATAGGTTTTAAGATATGTGTCTAAACCAATATCTTTTCCTTCAAAAACACCTGGTAATTGAAATGAAACTCCATGCCATTTTTTTAATGCGATATATTTTTTTCTATTGTATGGAAGAAGTTCATTTACTTTAGTATTAAATTCTATCATAAAATTTTAATAATAAGCCTTTTGGTAATTGGCAATAAATGATAATTAAGTTAAAAATAATACATATCCAAATAATAAACAATTGATGACTATTTATAAGTAATCTTCAAACATATTTTTGCCTTGGTGGTAAATTTTGTATCGTGTTTTTAGAGCATCCCAAATTTGAACGTAAATAGTTCCATCATCATTTTTACCCACATTTAGATAGATGTTTTCTTCCTCTTCGTTGGTCTCAACTTTTATTTCATTATTAGGTTCAATAAATGCTTCTAAAGCTTCAGGTTCTTTTATTATAGACATTTTTTCGTCGCTGCAGTTCTGAATTGTTATTTTGATTTTCATCGTTATGTTAATTGTTGATATAAAATGTATATGTTTTATCTGGATATTTTAAATATAAAGTATCGTTTTTTAAATTATTCGTTCCAAAGTCTTCTGTAAAATAATTTTTTGATCCTTTTTTTAATTGTTTTAAACTTCCAAAGTTAGAAGAGCTTATTGAAACGCTATCCGTCTCCTTATTTTTAAAAGAAGCAACAATTCTTGTATGTTGTCTGCCGCTATAAATTGTTGATATACCTATTTCTACAAGGTTTTTTTATTTTCTTTGAATTCGCAACTTCATAGTAGTTTTTATTTTTAATTAAATTATCTGAAGATTTATAACTAATAAATTCTGTCGTAACACAGGTTGTTAGAGTAAACAAGCTAAGAAATAAAATTAATTTTATTTTCATGATTTTAAATTTCCTCTTAATAACTTAAATTTTGCAATAGTATTGCAATAGTATTAAAAATAATTTTGTCTGCATTATAATTTGATAGATTAAACAGAAGTGTTCAATGATAAAACCATTCAAAAAACACCTACCTTTACTATATCAAAATTCTTGCAACATGAAAGCAGACATCGAAAATAAGCTGATCGACAAAAACACAAAACCCACAAGCATGAGGATTTTGGTGTATGATTTTCTAAGTTCTCAGGAAGCCGCGCTGTCTTTGTCTGAAATTGAAAATCATTTTGAAAATGCAGACCGAACTACAATTTATCGAACGCTAAAAACTTTCGAAGAAAAAGGAATTGTTCACGGAATTCAGGAAAATACCACGACGAAATACAAACTTTGTCACGACGGATGTGATGAAAGTACCCACAAAGACTGGCATCTTCATTTCTACTGTAAAATCTGCAAACAGACTACTTGCAAAGAAGATATTTCGGTTCCTGAAAATATTCAGACCAGTTTCAGGATTGATGAAATCAGGCTTTTTGCAAAAGGAATTTGTGAAAACTGTCTCGAAAGTTTGCAATAGTATTGCATTGGGTTCCGCCTTAACTTTGAGTAAAATATTTAAGTTATGGAAGAATGTTGCAGTACAAAACCTAAAAAACAACACAACCACGAAGGTCACGATCATGATCACGGGCATTCGCATGATGTAGGAGATCAATCTACATTTCAGATGTTCCTTCCTGCGATGGGTTCTTTTGCGTTGTTATTAATTGGAATCGCTTTAGACAATTATATAAAACCCGATTGGTTTACCGACTGGATTCGTCTGGTTTGGTATCTCGTAGCCTATATTCCTGTAGGTTTACCTGTTTTAAAAGAAGCTTTTGAAAGCATTAAAAATGGCGATGTTTTTTCAGAATTTTTTCTGATGGGGATCGCAACTGTTGGAGCTTTTGCTATTGGCGAATATCCGGAAGGCGTAGCGGTGATGCTTTTCTATTCTGTTGGTGAAGTGTTTCAGGCGATGGCGGTTACCAGAGCAAAGACCAATATCAAATCTTTACTCGATCAGCGTCCTGATGAGGTTACCATTATAAAAGATGGAAAACCACAGACAGTTAAGGCTGAAAAAGTGAATATTGGTGAAATTATTCAGTTAAAATCAGGCGAAAAACTAGGATTGGATGGCGAATTGTTATCTG
>DKLU01000032.1:4886-5330 GCA_002455915.1 Chryseobacterium sp. UBA6632 | reverse complement strand
TGCTACGTTCCAGTTTCCTGTTTGAGTTGTTACGTCAATATTTGCTTGTGCAAATGTGAAACCCATGGCCATTAGTGTACATACACCGGTAAGAAAGTTTTTCATCTTAGTAAAAATTAATTGGTTAATTAGTGATACAAAGATAGAAGTTGAAGAAAATGGAGAAAACACTATAAAAGTGTAAATGTTGAAAATCACGGTTTTCGGTATTATGGCTACCCATTTTTGGTTATATGTGGTAGTAGGTAGAAATACGGTGAGGCGGATGTGGGAGCATTTTGAGAGTTAGAGTGTTTGAGAGTTTTAAGGTTGATGTGTTTTTCAATTGTGTGGATTAGATTTCTCCTTCACCGAAATGACAGAAAAATCATTTCGTTTTAATTGATTCTTCTATTCTATTTGAATATGATTAAAAAGCGTTGCAAACTTTTATAAGTGAAACGG
>DKLU01000032.1:0-4757 GCA_002455915.1 Chryseobacterium sp. UBA6632 | reverse complement strand
AACTTTTATAAGTGAAACGGCCTTGTGAAACCAAAAGAGATTAGTAATTAAAAAATCTTTGTGCACTTTGCGTTAAAATTAAATAATATAATTAATAATCTGTATTCAAATAGCTTATAACTTTTTAAACATACTTTACAATTTTTACTCTCTAGATTTCACCTTTTACCATTAATTAACATATTTCCCTCTTCTTTTCTTCAAGATATATTGCTAAATTTGAAGTATGAGTTTTGGAAAAGATTTATTAAGAAAAATAAAAACCGAAGAATTACCAGGAATAGGCGCACACGGCGTATTCTCACCACCTTATCGTCCTGTTTTTACGTATGACGAGATTTTAGAGAAAAATCCGAAATTTGCAGCTGTAAATATTGTATTATATCTTAAGAATGATGAGTGGCACTTTCCGTTAATTCAGAGAACTATTAACGAACACGACAGACATAGCGGACAAATTTCTTTACCCGGCGGAAAACGTGAAGAAATGGATCAGGATTTTGCACAAACTGCCGTGCGCGAGACTTCTGAAGAAATTGGGATTGAAAAACATTATGTAAGAATTATCCGAGAAATGTCTCCGATCTATATCCCGCCAAGCAATTTTTATGTATATCCCTATATCTCGTACACGAAAAAAAATCCGGAATTTATTTTACAGCAAACCGAAGCAGTTGAAGTGATAGAATTTCCTATAACTTCGTTTTTAGAACTTCCCGATCAGCCAGAAATTATGGCATTACCAAGCGCGGGAGGTAAAGAAGTACCGGTTATAAATTTTAACGGATACATCATCTGGGGTGCTACAGCAATGATATTAAGTGAATTCAGCCAGTTGCTGAAAAAAATGTAACTTTGCACAACCGTGTTTAATTGAGAGATGGCGAAGAAAAATATTTTCACCGACGCGTTCGGAACTCCTTATTTTTTAAAAAGGTTTATCATTTTTATTTTAGGTATTGTTTCTTACAGAAGATTCAATGGTTTTAATAAATTGAAGATAACCGGTACAGAATATCTTGTGGATCTTCCGGATTCCAATGTGCTTTTTGTATCAAACCATCAAACTTATTTTGCAGACGTGGCCGCTATGTATCACGCTTTCTGCTCTGTAAACAACGGATATTTAAATACAATAAAAAACCCGATCTATCTATTAAACCCAAAGATCGATTTTTACTATGTGGCAGCCGAAGAAACCATGAATAAGGGTATTCTTCCGAAAATTTTTAAAATTGCAGGCGCTGTTACGGTAAAAAGAACATGGAGGGCTGAGGGCAAAAACGTCAACAGAATAGTAGATATGAGCGAGGTTGATAATATTATGAAAGCCTTAGACAACGGCTGGGTAGCTACTTTCCCTCAAGGTACTACTTCGGCTTTTGCGCAAGGAAGAAGAGGAACGGCAAAACTGGTAAAAAATCAACGTCCTATTGTGATTCCTATTAAAATTAATGGATTTCGAAGAGCGTTTGATAAAAAAGGTCTCCGCGTGAAGGTTACAGGCGTAAAACCTACGATGGAGTTTAAAGCTCCTCTTGAAATTGATTATGATAAAGAGAATGCTCAAGAGATTTTGTATAAAATCATGACGGCTATTGAGCAGACTGAAGATTTCAACTTACTACACAATTATGATGAAGAACTTAAAGCTAAAAAATTAGAACAAAAGAACTCAGATAATTAAAGTTGATTAAAAAATTATGAAAAGAATAATAGGGATCTTATTCGCAATCATAGTATTAGTTTCATGCAACAGCCAAAAAGTTTATTCAGATTTTGATGTAAGCTATTCTAAAAGCGGA
The DNA here is from genome assembly GCA_002455915.1 of Chryseobacterium sp. UBA6632. GTDB lineage: Bacteria > Bacteroidota > Bacteroidia > Flavobacteriales > Weeksellaceae > Chryseobacterium. The sequence goes on along the minus strand of DKLU01000032.1, from coordinate 2,952 downwards.
GGCTATGCTCCAATTTATGAAAATATGCTCATTAAAGAAAATAAGGCACACTACTCTTTTGAGGGGCAGGGAAAGAAATATAAGCAGGATTTTAAATTATCCAACGAAGATTTAAAAAAACTGGAAAATGTACTTTCTCAAAATAATTTTAGAAGAATACAGGAAGATCACAAAAAGATCTATGATAATGTAACGACTTCTATTAATGTAAAAAAGGGTCCGAACGAAGGCAGCAAAACAGATGCAAGTTCAATAATGCCAAATTATAAAACAAATTGGACGAACATTACCAATGCCTTTCAGGAGATCATTAATAATAACGTAAAAAAACAGTAAATACAAATTGAAAAACCACTTCATTGCAATCGGCGGAAGCGCCATGCATAATCTTGCTATTGCGTTAAAAGACAAAGGATATCAGGTTACAGGCTCAGATGATGCTATTTTTGAACCTTCAAAATCGAGGCTTGAAAAGAAAGGAATTTTACCCGAAGAATTGGGTTGGTTTCCTGAAAAAATTACGTCTGATATTGATGCTGTAATTCTTGGTATGCACGCTCATCAGGACAATCCTGAACTGGCAAGAGCAAAAGAACTGGATTTAAAAATTTATTCTTATCCTGAATTTTTGTACGAACAGTCTAAAAATAAAACAAGAGTTGTAATTGCCGGATCTCACGGTAAAACCACGATTACTTCTATGATTCTTCATGTACTGAATTTCCATGAGAAAGATGTAGATTTCATGGTGGGCGCTCAGCTTGAGGGGTTCGACTGCATGGTTAAACTAACTCAAGATAACGATTTTATGGTGTTGGAAGGTGACGAATACCTTTCCTCTCCTATCGATCTTCGTTCAAAATTTTTACTGTATCAGCCAAATATTGCGTTACTAAGCGGAATTGCGTGGGACCACATCAACGTTTTTACAACTTTTGATGATTATATCGAGCAGTTCAGAAAATTTGTAGCAAGCATTACTCCCGGCGGAATTTTAGTCTATAACGAAGAAGATACTGAAGTCGTAAAAGTGGTGGAAGCAGCAGAAAATTATTTCAGAAAAATACCTTATAAAACTCCGGAATACAAAATCACCAACGGTAAAGTTCATTTAAAAACAGAAATGGGAGAAGTTCCGCTGTCTGTTTTTGGGGCACACAATTTACTGAATTTGGAAGGAGCAAGACATATTTGCCATACTTTAGGCATTATGGACGAAGATTTCTATGAAGCCATTATGAGCTTCAAAGGAGCTTCTAAACGTCTGGAAAAAGTAGAACGAAATGATAAAGGAACGCTCTACAAAGATTTTGCACACGCACCAAGTAAAGTAAAAGCGGCGGTAAAAGCTTTTAATGAGCAATTTAAAAATGATAAAAAATATGGTTTCCTTGAATTACATACCTATTCCAGCTTGAATCCCGTATTTTTAGAACAATACGATCATGCGATGGATGGTTTGGATGAAGCCATTGTTTTCTATTCTGAAGATGCTTTAAAAATCAAAAGAATGGAGCCTATTTCTCCTGAGTTGATTAAGGAAAAATTTAAAAATGAAAATCTAAAAGTCTTCACCAATGCTGAAGAACTTCACGCTTATTGGGATTTGTTAGATAAAACGCAAGGTGTTTTTCTGATGATGAGCTCCGGCAACTTTGGCGGATTAGATTTAACGAAATAAATCCTTTTTACATAACACAAAAACTCCTTTCAGATTGAAAGGAGTTTTGCTTTATATTCATTATTTCTCTTTTGATTTACCATCAGATTCTTTATCATCCGGATTATCTTCCGAATTTTCAGAACTTGTTGAGTTTTCCGCTTCTTCAGCGTGTGTGATGTGCTGGTAAATACTCTCCAATGTCTCCGCCGAGACTTCCTCTTTTACACTTTCGTCGATTAGGTTTTCATTTCTACTTGGGTCCATAACTTTAATTTTTGAGATTCAGTTCTTTAAAGTTAAGATTTATTTTTTAAACGACTTTTAGGCAAAATTCATAAAAAAAGAAGCAATAAATTATCACTTCCTTCGTATAAAATTATCTAGTAGATTAGGTTGATGATGCGTAATCTGTTTAATCTGCGAGGAATAAATATTTTAATCAAAATTAAATATCAGCCACAGAATTCAGCATTTTTTCTTCCCAAGAAGGATCTTTAGGATCGAAAAATAATCTTTTACCGGTGTCTAGCGAACGAACAACATTCATTTCATCTTCTGATAATTCAAAATCAAAAACATTGAAATTTTCTTCAATTCTGGAAGGCGTTACAGATTTCGGAATCACACAGAAACCTTCTTGCAAATGCCATCTTAAAATCACCTGAGCTACAGTTTTATTATATTTTAAAGCAATATTTTTCAATTCTGAATTATCTAGCAAACCTGCATTTCCGTTCCCAAGCGGGCTCCAAGGTTGTGTAACAATATTATTATCTCTATCGTAAACCTGAAGTTCTTTTTGCTGGAAAATAGGATGCAATTCAATTTGATTAATCACAGGAAGAACTGTTGAATTCGCCTTTAATTCCTCCATTTTCTCCACTGTAAAATTACAAACTCCGATCGCTTTTATTTTTCCTTCCTGATATAATTCTTCCATTGCCTTCCAAGCTCCGTTAAAATCTGAATACGGCCAATGAATCAGATACATATCTAAATAATCAAGCTGTAATCTGTCTAAAGTTCTTTGGAAAGCCGCTTTCGCCTTATCATACGTTGTATCCTGAACCCAAAGTTTTGAAGTCACAAACAAATCTTCTCTGTTTACTCTACTATTTTTGATGGCATTTCCTACCGCCGTTTCGTTTTGATAAATAGAAGCTGTGTCGATCATTCTGTAACCCGTTTCAATTGCCTTGATAACAGCATTTTCACACTGCTGCAAATCTTCCATCTGCCAAACTCCGAAACCTAAAGCCGGAATATCAACTCCGTTATTTAATGTAATC
>DKLU01000216.1 GCA_002455915.1 Chryseobacterium sp. UBA6632 | reverse complement strand
TTACAAAATATTAATTCACAATATTTAGATTTATAAAACAATTTTATTATCTTTAAGACACCAACCCTTAAAAAATTTAATTATGAAAAAATGGCTAACCCCAGGTAAGGTTTTTGCTTTTGCAATGGCATTACTGCTTACCAGCTGTCAAAACGAAGACAGCGAAATTCAAAATCAGGAAAATACAGCTCAAAAAGTCTCCATTACTGATTTGAAAAAAGAAACAACAGCTTCCAATTCGGCTTTACCGGAAATTGTTCAAACTCAGATCAACGATTCCAAAGCTAATCTCGAAAAGTATTTGAAAAATGATCTTCAAATCACAGGAATTTCCGCTTTAGGAAAAATTTCAACACAAAAAGGATTAGAAATTTCACAGGAGCTTATTTCAGAAAAAAGCACTTTTATTGCTTCCGGAAATATTTTAGAACCTGAAAAATTAAAAATTGGAACCATTGGAACCATTGGAACTTTAAGTTCAGGAGACGAACTGACAACCACTCAAACTGAACTTAAAAATTTAGTAGGAAAAGAAATCACTCTAAATTCTGATGTTCTTGAAATTTCATGGAATTACAAAGGAAATACTTTCACCACACTTTGTTTCTACAACGAATCCGGAATTATCTGGGACAATGTTTTAGGCGGATTGGTGATGATCGATACAAGAGGAAACGAAGAAAAATCAAATAGCAGTCAGGCAAAAGTTTCATCGACTTGGTATAAACAATGGTGGACGGCAAATTGGCTTTGGGGCTCTAAACGTGGGGAAATCGGATATAAAATTACGATTTATTACACCGGCTCATCGGTATCTAATGTTGATGTAAGCGATTGGGGAAGCATCAGCCTCGGAAAAGCAAAAAGTGAAAGCAAAGTAACGAAAAAAACTGGCGCCTACGGGCAATGCAGATATGCTTTGGGACTTTGTACTCCAATAGGTTCATTAAGCTTTAATTCAAGCAATTTTTCGGTATCCTTCTCAGGATTGGGAAGCAACATCGTAAGCAACGGAACGAAATCACTTTATCCATAATAACTCTTTCTTTCAATGCAATGCAAACGGCGAATCAAAATTTGATTCGCCGTTTTTTATTATTTTATTTGAAATTGAATTCCATTTATAGATTTTTTTACTTTTAGCGCGCATACAAAGATTTTCTAAATACTAACTGTTTTTAAGTTACATAAAGTTGTTTCACTTATAAAAGCTCACAAAAAACCTTCAAAATCATTTCAAATGATATACAATCTATTTAATCTTCTTTTTCTGAAAAGCCAAATAGGTAATCACCACACTTACCGCCATTAATATAAAAGCAAGGAAAAACGGTGCTCCTGAGAATTTGAACGGTGCTTCATCATGTGTGAAAAAGTAAAATAAATTCGTCATCATCGGAGGTCCGATAATTGAAGTGGCACTCATTAAACTCGTTAATGCTCCTTGTAATTCTCCTTGCTCGTTGGAAGGAACACTTTTCGTGATCACCGATTGAAGCGCAGGACCACAAATTCCGCCTAAACAATAAGGGATAAGGAAGGCAAACATCATCCAGCCCTGAGTTGCAAATGCGAATAATAACATCCCGATGGCATATAAAGTTAATCCGTAATAAATACTTTTTTGTTCCCCGAATTTTGGCGTCGTCCAACGAATTAATCCACCTTGAACCAAACCTACTAATAAACCGACAACTCCCAGAGAAATCCCTACCATTCTTTCATCCCATTTGAATTCATACATCGTGAAGAAACTCCAGTTGCTTTGAACAGCGTGCCCCGCGATGTAGATTAATATTAATGAAACAATTAAACCTGAAATTTCAGGGTGTTTTCCTAAAAATTTAAATGATCCAATGGGGTTTGCTCTTTTCCAGTTGAATTCTCTTCTTTTATCTTTATCTAAACTTTCAGGAAGGATGAAATACCCGTAAAGGAAATTTAACAAACATAAAACTGCCGCCGCATAAAAAGGAACTCGTGCTCCATAATGTCCTAAAACTCCACCCAAAACAGGTCCGATAATGAAACCTAAACCGAAGGCTGCACCGATAAGTCCGAAGTTCTTTGCGCGGTCTTCATCTGTGGAAATATCGGCAATGTAAGCACTGGCTGTGGTGACACTTGCTCCTGTAATCCCTGCAATGACTCTTCCGAGAAACAGCCACAGAATGGTTGGTGCCAAAGCGAGTAAAATATAATCGATCGCAAAACCGAACAGTGAGATCAGAATAATCGGTCTTCGTCCGTATTTATCACTCAGATTTCCAACGACCGGAGAGAAGATAAACTGTGTGAATGCATAGGCAAAACCCAGCCAGCCACCATATTTTGCAGCTTCACTTATGTCCGCCTGAATAAGCTCCTCGATCAATTTCGGAACCACCGGAATAATGATTCCCCATCCCGTAATGTCAATCAATAACGTAATAAAAATGAAGCTCATCGCAGCTTTCTTCTTCGAATTTTCCATAATGCTGCAAAAATAATCAAATTGGGAAAAATAATGATTCTAAATTGGTTTTAGTTTTTGGTTCGTCTTTTTTAGTTTCTAGTTCCTAGTTGATAGTTGATAGTTGATGTTTCTTTGTAAAGATATTTTCAAAATATTTTTAATTCTGACTTTTATTTTGGGTAATTGTTATCCTGAGCGCGAAGTAGTCGAAGGATTTTTATTTGGATTGAAAGTATTGATTTTTCAACAAATTTTTAAATGAATGGC
>DKLU01000357.1:923-2540 GCA_002455915.1 Chryseobacterium sp. UBA6632 | reverse complement strand
GAAAAATTAAGAAGATTAGATAGCCAAACCGATTTGATATTTTGGCTTTCATTGGGATTTGCTTCTTACTTTCTCAATCTGGGATTAATTAAAAACGAATGGCCAGGAATTGTTTTAATCTTCGTAATGGAAGCTCTTTGCTACATTATAAGCATCTGGAAATTCGGTAAGGAAACCTGTACACATGCTTTTTTATCAAAAATGTGGGGATTGAGTTTGCTGATTACTTTTACCTATTTAATTGGATTTCAACAGACAAATTGGGCTTTTTATCTCACCATTGTATTAGGATTGATCGCTCATATTGATGTTATTTTAATTATTCTGATTCTTCCGAAATGGCAATATGATGTCCCAAGTTGTTATCATGCGTGGAAAATCAGGAGGGGAAAACAGAGAAAAAAGACGATTTTCTTTAATTAATGATCGAAAAAAGCATTTTTCTTGCTTAAATAATTGATAAATTTTACAAAAGAATGTCTCTTAAAATGTTACACTCTTTTTATTGTTTGCAGTTAATGATTCAAAATAAACTATAAATTCTAATTATTTAAATTAATTATAAATTGATAATTAATTTATCACTTTTTGGTGTTAAAGTGTGATTTATTGTATTTTATTAATGTTAATTGTTTGTTTTCTTTTGTTTTTGTTGAAAAGTTTGTATGTTTGAAATTCAAAAAAACATAAAAATTTAAAAGATGAAAAAAACTATTGTAGCTGTCATTTTGATGGCCTTTTCTAACGTGTATTATTCTCAAGTAGGGATTAGAACGTCTGCTCCTGATGCTACACTTGATGTGGTAGGAAAACTAACTGTAACTAATGCTCCAGACGGAGTAATTGCCCCACGACTTACAGGAAACCAACTAAAAGCAAAAGACAATGCTTATGGAACGAAACAAACAGGAACCATTGTATATGCAACTTCTGCAGCGTCACCTACTTCTGCAAAAACAATTAATGTTACAGAAGCAGGGTATTATTATTTTGATGGTACAGTTTGGATTGGTTTTACTAAAAGTGTATCTAACGAGGCAACTAGGTATTTAGGAGGAACAGTATTTGTACGATTCAATCAGGCTACTGGAGGTAGTTTAATTCCTGAAAAAACGTTGGGTGGTGGAGCGAGTAACTATGGTTATGCTGTAGGACTTTTAGCACAAACAGCTACAAAAGGAGGAGTTAATGAAGTATGGGGAAGAGGGTACACAGTATCCAATCCTGCAAATGGTATTTTTGATATCCATTTTGATAAAATGTTTTTGCCTGTGTATGGAGTTTCTGCAAATATAGTAGATGCATATGGTCCTGGAAGTTCAAATGTTCCTAATGGAAGTAATACTAATTTTAATGAACCCGGTGCAAGATTAGCTACAAATGATAACGCGCAGGTTGCTTTTATTTCAAATGGAATTATCAGGATTAAAACAGGAGACGCTTCTGGTAAACTTGCGAATAGACCATTCACATTTTTAGTGATAGGAAGATAAATGTTTTTTAATTAAAAATTAAAACCAACTAATTAAGAGGGGTTATTTGTGAGAAACTAGTTCAAATTTTATAACTTTGCACTCATTAATTTTTATAGAAAATTTTAATCAACAAATGAAAAAG
>DKLU01000357.1:0-736 GCA_002455915.1 Chryseobacterium sp. UBA6632 | reverse complement strand
TTAAGGAAATCCTACAGGATTACAAGAAAGTATTACATCATGACATTACGGTTTACGGTTGGGTAAGAACGTTCCGTGCAAATCGCTTCATAGCGCTTAATGATGGTTCTACGATTAATAATTTGCAAATAGTTGTTGATTTCGAAAATTTCGACGAAGAAATTATTAATAAAATCAGTACAGCGTCTTCTTTGAAGATTGTGGGTGAAGTTGTAGAAAGCCAAGGAGCCGGACAAGCCGTTGAAATCGTAGCTAAAAAAATTACGGTTTTAGGAGATAATTTTACAGAAGATAGAGATAAAACGATTCTTCAGCCTAAAAAACACTCTTTGGAAACATTGAGAGATCAAGCGCATTTAAGATTCAGAACCAATTTATTTGGAGCAGTTTTCAGAGTGCGTCATGCAGTGAGTTTTGCAGTGCATTCTTTCTTCAACCAAAACCAGTTTTTTTACATCAACACACCTGTCATCACGGGAGCAGATGCGGAAGGAGCTGGAGAAATGTTTGGAGTAACGAACTTCGATTTAAACAATATTCCGAGAGGAGAAGACGGTGAGATTGATTTTGCTCAGGATTTCTTCGGTAAAAAGACCAACTTAACGGTTTCCGGACAGTTGGAAGGAGAAACTGCAGCAATGGGATTAGGAAGAATTTATACTTTCGGACCTACTTTCCGTGCAGAAAACTCTAACACAACACGTCACTTGGCGGAATTCTGGATGATCGAGCCGGA
>DKLU01000010.1 GCA_002455915.1 Chryseobacterium sp. UBA6632 | reverse complement strand
TACGTGCAGCAACCTTTGGTAGAGATGGCGCAGGAATCTGTGAAACTTCTTGATGCACAGATCGGTAAATATATTCCAGATGGAAAAAAAGTTTCCTTTTCGGCAAAATTAGTCAATAAAAATTCAGTAAAATAAAAAATTTAGTTAATTAATTAAACGTTTAACCTATGATAAATGAAAATCCTTATGTAGTAAGTTTTGGTGAAGTTCTTTGGGATATTTTTCCACAGGGTTCAAAAGCGGGAGGTGCGCCTTTCAATGCTGCATATAATATTTACAAGTCTGGAACCGATGTTAAAATGCTCAGCAGAATCGGGAATGATGAATTAGGCGAAAAATTATTAGAACAGATAAAAGGGTGGGGAATTACCACAGATTATATCCAGATTGATGATAAGCATCCTACAAGCACCGTTATTGCGAAAATTGATGAGCATAATGAAGCAACTTATGATATTGTAAATCATGTAGCTTGGGATTATATCGAGTTTTTGCCTGAGCATGAAGAACTTATTTCCAACGCGGAGGCTTTTGTTTTCGGTAGTTTATCGGCAAGAAATGAAAAGACAAAGCAAACTCTTTTCAAATTATTAGAGTTCGCTAAACTGAAAATATTTGATGTGAATTTCCGACCACCATTCATCGATATCGATTTGATTAAAGAGCTTCTTCATAAAGCGGATATAGTGAAAATGAATAAGGCTGAAATGAAGCAGATCATGCAGTTTTTGAGCGAAGAATATAAAAGTGAAGACGAAAGTGCGGCGTATATTCAAAATCATTTCGGAATCAGAGAAATCGTATTGACCAAAGGGAGTAAGGGCGCGAGATATTTTGTGGAAAATCATAACTACGGATTCACTGCAGTTCCTATCACGGTTGTAGATACAGTGGGTAGTGGCGATGCTTTTCTTTCAGGTTTTATCTCTAAAAGAATTCAGAATAAAAATGCTGAAGAAATCATGACAGAAGCTATTTCTTTGGGCGCTTTTATAACTTCAAAAGCAGGTGCGTGTCCAGATTATGACCGAAAAGAATTTGAAGTTTTCAAATCGAAAAATTTTATTTAAACTTAAAATAACTTAGAAAAATATAATGAATTCAGCGAAGTTTACAGAAAAGAAGTATATCATTGTTTTATCTTTCGTTACTTCATTGTTCTTTTTTTGGGCAATTGCTTTAACGATGGGAGATGTTTTGAACAAGCATTTTCAAAATGTTTTACACATTTCTAAAGCAAAATCGGGGCTCGTACAGCTTTCTATTTTTGGAGCGTATGCCTTAATGGGAATCCCTGCCGGACTTTTCATGAAAAAATTCGGGTACAAAAAAGGAGTTATTTTAGGACTGGTTTTATTTGCCAGCGGAGCATTTTTATTTGTTCCGGCGGCTGACAATTCGTCTTTTACATTTTTTAGAGTTGCTCTTTTCATCCTAGCTTTAGGAATGGCAACGTTGGAAACGGTAGCGCATCCTTTTGTTGCGGCGTTGGGAGATGAGAGAACAAGTGATCAAAGGGTAAATTTTGCTCAATCTTTCAATGGTTTAGGTGCTATTATGGGGCCTTTGTTGGGCGGAATCTTCATTTTTGGAGGTTCTGGCGAAGACAGTTCTTTAGATTCTGTTAAAAGTTTGTATACTTGGATTGGGGTGATTGTCTTGGTTTTAGCCATCATTTTTTTCTTTATCAAAGTTCCTGAATTAAAAGATCCCCATGCCGAAGAAATTGAATTGGCTGAACACGCCGCTGGTGAAAATCATGAAACAGCAGTTGATTCTAGCGCGCCACTTTGGAAACAGAAACATTTTGTATGGGCTGTGGTTGCACAGTTTTTCAATGTAGCAGCGCAAGGAGGAACGTGGGCATTTTTCATTAATTACGGAGTTGAAAAGATGCATTTCCAGGAAACAGAGGCTTCATATTATTTCTCGTTGAGTATGGCGATGATGATGATCGGAAGATTTATCGGAACGTTTTTAATGAAATATATTGCTCCTAATAAAGTATTAGCGATTTTTACAGCATGTAATATTGTTCTTTGTTTAATTATTTCACAAAGCTTCGGTTGGGTTTCATTCATCAGTTTGATTTTGCTAAACCTTTTCTTAAGTGTAATGTATCCTACAATTTTCAGTTTAGGATTGAAAAAATTAGGCGGAAAAGTAGCGCAGGCTTCTTCATTCTTGGTAATGGCGATGTTTGGTGGGGCATTTTTCACACCGATCATGGGAGTAATTGCTGAAAAAGATGTGGCTCATTCTTACCTGTTGCCAATTATCTGTTATGTAATTATCGTTTTATTTGCTTTAAAGTTCTATAAACCTAAAACTTCCAAATAAGCAATGAAAAATAAAGTTCTGAAAGGCTGTTTTTGGATATTTATTCTAATCAGCCAGGTGAGCTATGCCCAGATTCAGATTACGAATAAAAAGTTTTCATTCGGAACAACGGGCAGAATTGGGGTTGGGTATTCTCCCAACGCAGATGGGCGTACAGGTAGGCAATTGAATCTTGATAATCAGGGCTCTTTGGGAGGAAGGATGGATCAGGGAGATTATGTAGACTTTTTACCTGCTTTTCATTTTACGCCTGTCGTAGGAGGTGACAGTACGAAAGGAACAAAAATCGATATGCAGGCTAGATTGAGTTTTTATTCAGGAGGTACTTTTCTAGGAAATGTAGATACAAAATCTAATCGAGGGATGATTATCGCTTTGCCGGAAGCCTTTGTGGAAGCAAGAAATATTATGGGAAGCGATTGGGATGTTTGGGCAGGATCTCGATGGTTGAGATATGATGATGTGCATATTGCAGATTATTTTTATTTTGATGATCACTCGGCGACAGGTTGGGGAGTTAGGCATAAAAATACAAGATTTTCCATGTTTTTTCCTGCTGTTATAGATACTGCTGCAAGCAATTCTACGCCTTATTCTTATACAAATATCATCAGTGGGGCAAAGAATTTAATTTACAGACAACGGGAAGTTTTTGTATTAGAACATACGATTCCTTTTAAAAATAATGCTTTGAAATTTTTAGCAGAATTTCATACCGTTGATAAATCCGGCAAAAATTCTGTAGAGCAATATCCTGCTGATCGTGGTTGGGTATTGGGTGCCAAATTGAATACAGGTTTGAAAACGAAACTTCCAGGATCTTTCAATCAGATTTCATTACGTTATGGAAGCGGGATTGCCAATGGTGGAGATGCCGGAAATACCCAAACTTGGAGAACTTATGGAGCACCGGATGAACAAACAGGAAAATACAACGGTG
>DKLU01000303.1 GCA_002455915.1 Chryseobacterium sp. UBA6632 | reverse complement strand
ATTACAAAGTTCCAAATCATGATTCGCTTTTTTATGCTATAGGTTTTAAGTCAAATACTGATAATTTTTACGAATTACGTTCTTCAGCTTTCAAAGGATGCTCAGGAAAAGATATAACAAGTGTGGAAAATGGATTTTCAAAGATTATTATACTAGAAGGTTTTTTTGATTATTTAAGTTTTTTGGTTTTGTACCCTAAACATAAATCAAATTTTCTCATTATGAATTCTACTTTTATGTTTGAAAAAGCAGCACAGTATCTACGTGATAAAAATTACAATGAAATTCGATTAATTTTGGACAACGACGAAGCTGGAAGTTATACAACCAATAATTTTCTAAGACATTTTTCGAAAGCTAAAGACTGTCGTTCAATTTTAAATGGGAAAAATGATTTAAATGAATTTCTTGTTTCGTTTCATGATGAAAACAACTAGAAATAATTAAATATTTAATAAAGCCCCGCAGGGCACAGTAGCAACTTTTTACGCACGAAGTAAGTTTAAAGTTGTTAGTGTGCTAACAACCTTTTCAATGTTGTCTAAAGCGCCGTTAAAATAAAACACATATGAAGAAGACATCCATTCACTTTCTGGAAGTAAAATCTACTTCTGAAATTCATAATTTCAGAAAGAAAAAATTCGATTATTGCCGTGAAGATTTGCAGTATTTAAATGAGCAGTTTGTTGAAGATTCAATAACATCACGAAGACAAAAAATAGAAGAACAATGTAAAAAATATACCGGACGCAAACTTCAAAAAAATGCCAAACCAATTAGAGAAGGTGTTGTTGTCATTGATGAAAAAACAACGATGGATGATTTGAAGCTTGTTGCAGAAAATCTACAAAAAGAATTAGGTATAAAGGTATTTCAAATTTTCATCCATAGAGACGAAGGACATTACGACGAAAATGATAATTGGAAAACCAATCAACATGCTCATTTGGTTGCCGAATGGATTGATGACCAATCAAAAAAAATGCTGAAGCTTAATCCCATTCAAATGTCGCAAATGCAAGATATATGTGCTGCTACATTAGGTATGCAACGTGGAGCTAAATCTTCAAGAAAACATTTAAGCTCCATAGAATACAAAATAAAAGTAAATAAAGAAGCTCTTGAACTTGCAGAACAAAAAAGCAATTTCAATCTTCTATTACTATCTGGTCAAGTTGAAAGAAAACGAAGAGAATTTGAAGAGCTAAAACGTAAACATTTAAAATTAGTAAATGATAGTCGAGTGGAAAGTCTCATTCTAAAAAGAGATATTTTCATACAAGATATTGAAGGTTACATGAAATTCTTCTCTTATAAGCAAAATCTTACCCTGAACGAAAATATAATGGTGTTGTTTAAGCAGATATCTGAAAAATATCACTGGAGCTATGAGGATACATTTAAATGGCTTTACTACCCAGAATTTTATAATAAAATTTGTGATATTATGGATAAAAGCCAGAATTTGGGCTTAAACAAATAGATTTAAGACTTTTTGGCTCAACGTAGAATTGTTTTCGATATTTATACAGTTTTGTATTCAATAATTTGGAACGATTTTTTGTAGAATATTTGCAGAACTTAAATTTTCACCAAAATTTGTAATGATTTTGATATATTCTATTTCGGATATCCTATCTGTTTGTAACGGAATAAAGGAAAGTAACTCTGCAAAATGTACTTTTAAATATAAGTCAATTTCACCGGAAATACTTTTGTCATAGATTAGGGCATGAGCTACTTTTGACTCTTTAAAATCGTTATTTGCTTTAAAATCAAATTCTTTAATCATTTCAGGATGCACAGATGACAAAAGATTATTAAATGCTGTGATGTCACTAGTCCCGTAGCATTTTAAGAGGTTGAATCTTTCACTCTTATTTAATTTTGATACAAAATTTTTGCATTGAAGCTCAAAATATTCAACAGCTGATTGTGAATCAACTAACCGATTGCCATCTCTAATTGAGTCTATGTGAGAAATTAATTGATCTCCAATTTTATAAGTGCTGTCTTTTCTAATTTTCGGAGGTGTAAATCTTTGAAATAAAAAGTAGTTGATTAACTGTACTAAAGGTTTATGACCTTCTAAATTCGTTTTTTTCATAAGTAAAAGAGAAAATACAGCTTCGATATTTTCTTTGAAAATTAAAAAGCGTGGAACTGAAGCTAATTTGCAACAGAGAGACTGCGAAGAACTCTAACCCATGTATAGACTTACAGCCCATGCCTTATATTGGCAAAGGCGTAAGTTTATCAAATATGGGTGTAATGAGAATTCGCAGATTTCTGTGACCAATACGATAACTTACGCTTTATATTGAAATTATTTCTCTAGGTAAATGATTTGAAAGTTGGTTTGTTAAGAAAACACTCTATTCATCTGAACAAATTAAAGTTTCTACTTGTAACACCTTTGCATATTCTATTTTTTCACTTGCATATTTGATTTCACCTAAAATATCTTCAGCAAATACTTTTTCCTCACTTCCTTTAAATAACTCGCAGAAAGCTTGGCAGTGTTGATGGAGAGTATGAAGATCGTCCTCATGCAATTGAGTAAAATATTTTACAATCTTTCCCATCAGTTCATCATATGCGTAATCTGAATTATTATGGGAGTAATTTGTCATAAAATCTCCTAACTGTATTTCTTCATCATTGTCTGCCTTTACTTGTAAATCATCAAGTGAAGTTGTAATATCAAAAGCCAACCAAGTGAAGAATTTTTGTACAGAATTTTTATCTAATGGTATTTCTTTCATGTTTTTAATATTTTAAGTTAAGGTTCGATAGCAAAGCAAAACAACTTTTTCTCCATTGGATTTGAAAATGGGTCATATTGTGCAGCAGAACTGATAACAAAGGAGTATTCTCCACTTTCTAAGTTTTGTGGAATTATAATTTCATAAACGCTGTTTTCGGTGTTTTTTAGTGGTAGAGCAATCTGATATTTTGACATATCTTTCGCTCCCCCTGCAGAAACTCCGGATTGTACAAAACGGCGATACGTTTTGCTTTCTTTTACTTTGTCTGCTTTTACTATCGTTATGCTTTCGGAAGATGCGTTATCAGGTAACTTAATATACAACTTTGGAATTTCATTGTTTTTGAACCGAACGTCAGAGTGTTTACTGTTAAAAACAGTGAGGTAGTTGTTAACTCCTCCATACCCCATTCCAACTGCTTTTGCTTCTATTTTTGCAGTTGCTTTTTCAAACTGTTTCGGTTTACCTTCTTTCAGATAATAAGGTTCGAGCACTTTAATTTCTTGTGCATGTAAAATAGAAACTGAAAACAAACTTACGGTACTCAGAATTTTTACATTTTTTTTCATATTTATGAAGTTTTTGTGTACCGTTCCTCGTACAGGTTAGATTCAAAAAAGAAGCGTGGAACTGAAGCTAATCTGTTACAGAGGTACTGCGAAGAACCCTAAACCCAGATATAAACTTACAGCCCACGCCGTATGTTGACATGGGCGTAAGCCTATCGAATTTGGGTTTATAGAAGATTCTCAGTTTTCTGTAACCAAGACGATAGCTTACGCTATTTTTTTATGTTATTGAGAGTACAAATATAAAATATCATCAGATAATTCGCATTTCTTTTTTGACATTAATTAAAAATATTTTGTCATGATTAAACTCTTTAGGAGTTGCAAATAAAAAAATAATAAAATATTGCTTTATTTACGGATTGCCGTTTTTTTCCTTTGTCTGCTTTTGTTATATTTAAAGGTTTTTAAATAGCTATAAACAATTCAATGACTAGAGAACAGGAACGTGACGAATTGCATCGTACGATATGGCAGATTGCCAATGATTTAAGAGGAAGTGTTGATGGATGGGATTTTAAATCTTATGTATTGGGAATTTTATTTTACCGATTTATTTCGGAAAATTTAAGAGCACATATCAATAAAGCCGAATGGGAAACGGGCAACAAAGATTTTGATTATGCCAAGCTATCTGATGAGGAAGCAGAATTTGGCAGAAAAGATACCGTACATGAAAAAGGTTTTTATATCCTGCCGTCAGAACTTTTTGTAAACATTCAGGCGAATGCCGAAAAGAATTCTAACCTAAACGTCGACTTACACCGCATTTTTAAAGACATTGAATCATCTGCTAACGGAACAGATAGTGAAGATGATCTAAAAGGATTGTTTGATGATGTAGATGTGAACAGCAATAAACTGGGTGGAACTGTTGAACAAAGAAATGCACGTTTAGGAAAAATCTTAAAAGCAATTGCAGGTCTTAAATTAGGTAATTATCAGGACAATAATATTGATGCTTTTGGTGATGCTTACGAGTACCTGATGACGATGTACGCAAGTAATGCCGGAAAATCTGGAGGAGAATTTTTCACCCCTCAGGAAGTTTCTGAATTGTTGGCTGAAATTACCGTGGTAGGCAAAACCTCCGTAAACAAAGTATATGACCCGGCTTGCGGCTCAGGTTCTCTTCTATTAAAATTTGCTAAAGTTCTTGGAAAAGAAAATGTAAGACAAGGTTTTTACGGCCAGGAAACAAATATCACGACCTATAACCTTTGTCGTATCAACATGTTTTTACATGATATAAATTTTGAGAAATTCAATATAGGACATGGTGATACTTTAATGGATCCTATGCATTGGGATGATGAACCGTTTGATGCTATTGTTTCTAATCCTCCATATTCTATTCCTTGGGAAGGCGATAGAAATCCTTTACTGATTAATGATCCTCGATTTTCTCCAGCAGGTGTTTTAGCACCAAAGTCTAAAGCAGATCTAGCATTTACCATGCACATGTTATCTTGGTTAGCTACATCGGGGACGGCAGCAATCGTAGAATTTCCTGGTGTGTTATACCGTGGCGGTGCCGAGCAGAAAATCAGAAAATACTTGATTGACAACAATTATGTAGATACTGTTATCCAATTGCCTCCTGATTTATTCTTTGGAACTACCATTGCAACTTGTATCATTGTTCTCAAGAAAAGTAAAAAAGACAATGCTACATTGTTTATAGATGCTTCTGCTGAATTTGTTCGTGGAGGAAATAAAAATAAACTGAATGAAACTAACCGCAAAAAAATCTTAGCCAGTTTTATAGCCCGTGAAGATGTACCCCATTTTGCCCGATTGGTACCGAATAGCGAAATTGGCGAAAACGATTATAATATTGCGGTAAGCTCTTATGTAGAACAGGAAAATACACAGGAAGCAACCGATATTATAATGCTCAACCAACATATTGCCGAGATCGTTGCCCGACAAACCGAACTGCGTACCGCAATAGATGCTATTGTAAATAATTTAGAAGGAGTTATCTATGAGCAAAATTGAAGAATTAATTGCGGAGTTTTGTCCGGAGGGAGTTGAGTTTACTAAACTTGAAGATTTGTTTAAAATTTCTCGTGGTAGAGTTATCTCAAAAGATGCTTTGAATCTTAATAAGGGAAATTATCCTGTTTATTCTTCCCAAACTGCTAGGGATGGAATGATTGGTTCAATTGATACATACGATTATGATGGTGAATACTTAACTTGGACTACAGATGGAGCAAATGCTGGAACAATTTTCTATAGAAATGGAAAATTTAGTATAACGAATGTTTGTGGATTATTGAAAGTTAAAAATTATGATATATTGAATCCTAAATTCGCATATTATGCTTTGGCGGTTTGTATGAAAAGTTTTGTGAATTATGGTATGGGTAATCCAAAATTGATGAGCAATGTTGCTCAAAAAATTAGCATCCCTATCCCACCAATTCCCATTCAAGAAGAAATCGTTCATATTCTCGACAAGTTTACAGCGCTGGAGGCGGAGCTGGAGGCGGAGCTGGAGGCACGAAAGCGCCAATATGAATATTACCGAAACCAGTTATTGGCTTTTGATGGCAAAGATGTGGAATGGAGAAAAATTGAAGATGTAGGAGAAATTAGAAGGGGTGTTGCATTTACAAAAAAGCAAGCAATAGAAGGAAAGTATCCTGTTGTTGCAAATGCTAGTAGTCCTATAAGCTATCATAATGAATCTAATAGAACTGGAGAATGTGTTGTTATAGCAAGGTCTGGTGCAAATGCGGGTTTAGTGACTTATTGGAATGAAGAGCTCTTTTTAACAGATGCATTTAGTATACATCCTGATAAAGTTCATTTGAATACCAAATTTCTCTATTATTTTTTGAAAAACTTACAAAGAGAGCTTCATTTGATGAAAAAAGGTAGTGGTGTTCCACATGTTAGAGCATCAGATTTTGAGATTTATTCTGTACCAGTTCCATCTCTTAAGGAACAAAATAGAATTGTAAAAATCTTAAACCAGTTTGATGCCTTGGTCAATGATATCTCAGTCGGTTTACCCGCAGAGATAAAAGCACGAAAAGAACAATACGAATATTACAGAGGAAAACTGTTGGCCTTTCAACCGCTTGTACATTCTTAAAAAACACTAAAAATCATGACCTATTTTAAACTCATTTCAGAAAATACAGAATCTACGGTTGTTGCAGAGTATCAATCTGAGTATAAAAAAGAAACTTTCTACCAATCTGAAGCAGAACTGGAGAAAGCTTTTATTGAGCTTTTAGAAAAACAGGCTTATACTTTTCTAAATATTATAACAGATAAAGATTTAGTCAATAACCTACGTTTGCAGTTAGAAAAACTAAATGATTATCAGTTTACCGAAAAAGAATGGAAGTATTTCTTTGAAAGTAAAATAGCCAATCCTAACAGCAATATTGAAGACAAAACACGTCTCATTCAGGAAGATTATATTCAGGCTTTAACCTGTGAAGATGGTTCGCTCCGTAATATTTATTTGATTGATAAAAAAAATATTCACAACAATCAGCTTCAGGTCATTAATCAATATGAAACTGAAGAAGGTAAACGTGCCACCCGCTATGATGTCACAATATTGGTAAATGGTTTACCACTGGTTCACATTGAACTGAAAAAGCGTGGCGTAAGTTTGCAGGAAGCCTTTAATCAGATTGACCGATATACCAGAGAGTCATTTTGGGCAGATAGTGGTTTGTATGAGTACATTCAGTTATTTGTTATTTCCAATGGCACTCTAACAAAGTATTACAGCAATACCACCCGATACACACATATTAAAGAAAAAGAAAAGCAAGGAAGCAAGAAATCAAAAACCAGCAACAGCTACGAATTTACTTCTTGGTGGGCAGATGGAAGCAATAAGCCAATCTTAGATTTAATGGATTTTGGTAAAACATTTTTTGCCAAACATTCTATCCTGAATATCCTTACAAAGTACTGCGTTTTTACTTCAGACAAACTCTTGTTGGTAATGCGTCCGTATCAGATTGTTGCTACTGAAAGAATTTTACAGAAAATCAATGTTTCCAACAATTACAAAAAATACGGAAATATTGATGCAGGTGGTTTTGTCTGGCACACCACCGGAAGCGGTAAAACCTTAACTTCTTTCAAAACGGCACAGCTCGCCAGCAAACTTGATTTTATAAAAAAAGTAATCTTCGTGGTCGATCGTAAAGATCTTGATTATCAAACCATGAAAGAGTATGATAAATTTGAAAAAGGTGCTGCCAACAGCAATACCAATACGGCGGTGTTGAAAAAGCAGTTGGATGATCCTAATGCCAAGATTATTATCACCACCATTCAGAAGTTATCGATTCTCATCAAAAAACAAAAAAGTCACGCAGCTTATAACAAACCCATTGTTTTCATTTTTGATGAATGCCACAGGTCTCAATTTGGCGACATGCACGAATCCATTACGAGTACATTCAAAAAATACTTTTTATTTGGATTTACGGGCACACCTATTTTTGCAAAAAATTCCAGCAGTGGTGGCAAAGCACATTTAAAAACTACCGTTCAGGCTTTCGGTTGTTATGTTCATGGCGATCCTCAGAATTGTCCACAAGAAAACCATCAATCTGCCATTCATACTTACACCGTTGTAGATGCGATAGCAGATAAAAATGTACTTCCTTTCCGTGTAGATTATATCCGCACCATGAAAGAAAAAGAAGACATTACTGAGCAGCAGGTTCGGGATATAGACAGAGAACGAGCTTTCTTGGCACCGATTAGACTGACCAATACAGTTGCTTATATTCTAAAGCACTTCGATCAGAAAACCATGCGGAATTCAAAACCGTATTACATGACTGCATTGGCAAATGTTCATGAAGTTGCTTCTGCAAGAGATCGAAACAAAATAGAGGAAATAAAAGAAAAAATAAGACGAAGCGGTTTCAATTCTATCTTTGCGGTATCTTCAATTGATGCTGCTAAGTTGTATTATGAAGAATTTAAACGTCAGCAAAAAGATGTTCCTGAGCTGAGAAAACTCAAAATTGCTACCATTTTTAGTTTTGGACAAAATGATCCTGAAGACGATGGCGTAGAAGATGAAAATTCAGAATCTACAGAAGGCTTAAGTGCAAGTCACAGAGATTTTCTGGACAATGCTATAAGAGATTATAACATAGATTTTAAAACAACATACGATACTTCTCCGGAGAAATTTCAGAACTACTATAAAGATGTTTCGCTGAGGATGAAAAATCGTGAAATTGATCTTCTCATTGTAGTAAATATGTTCTTAACAGGTTTTGATGCTACTACTTTGAATACGCTTTGGGTAGATAAAAATCTGAGAATGCACGGCTTGTTGCAAGCCTACTCCAGAACCAACCGAATTTTAAATTCCATTAAAACCTTTGGAAATATCGTTTGTTTTAGAAATTTGGAAGAAGCTACAAACCAAAGTTTAGCGCTGTTTGGAAACAAAGAAGCTGGCGGTATCGTACTCTTAAAAACATTCGATGAATATTACCATGGTTACAATGATGGTAAAAAGGATGTTGTAGGTTATTTTGATTTAGTAAATGAACTGCTAGAAAGATTCCCTATCGGAACTGCAATTATAGGTGAAGAAGATAAGAAAGAGTTTATTCGTCTGTATGGAGCTATACTAAAGCTCATGAACATCCTAAAATCTTTTGATGAATTTGAAGGAAAAGAAGTTCTGAGCGACAGAGATGTTCAAGACTACCACGGAATGTATATTCACTTATATAACGAGTTTAGAACACAAGGTACCAGTGATCGTGAAAACGTAAACGACGATATTGAGTTTGAAATGGAATTGATAAAACAGGTTGAAATCAATATCGACTACATTCTGATGCTTATCCGCAAATATCATGAAAGCCATTTAGAAGACAAAGAAATCGTAGTCAATATCAGCAAAGCCATCGACTCCAGCGTAGATCTACGAAATAAGAAAGAGCTGATTGAAAAATTTGTGGCCTCCCTGACACCAACTTCCAATGTAGATGATGATTGGAGCACCTATGTTGAAGAAGAGAAAAAAGTAGAACTTGAAAAAATTATCACTGAAGAAAAACTGAAAGAAGAGGAAACAAAAACTTTTATCAGCAACTCTTTTAAAAACGGTGAAATTCAATCTGCGGGAACTGCCTTCGCAAAAATATTACCTCCCGTTTCCAGATTTTCGCCCACCGGAGATTTGATGAAGAAGAAGGAAACTGTTTTGGAGAAGCTGAAGACTTATTTTGATAGGTTTTTTGATATAAGTAGTCAATAGTAAATTTAGCAGTTATGATAAAAATAGTTATGTTCAGAGCTGGTTACGGTGATACTATACTTGTTCAAATGGAGAATAATACAAATAAATATAATCTTCTAATTGATTGTGGATTTGGATATAAGGATGGCTTATTAAACTTTGTCAATACTAAGTTTAAAGATGAAAAAATTAATAAATTTATTATTACTCATTATGATAGTGATCATATAGCTTCAGCGTCAAAATTTCTTGAAGATAATGGAGATTGCAATAATCCTCAAATGGTTAAGATAGAGCAGATTTGGTTAAATACTTTTAAGCATTTACAATTCTCAAAAAGGGCAGATCAAGAATTATATCCGGACACAAAAGAACAGATTCAAGAACTTATTTCTAAAAAACTTTCTGAACTACCAATTGAAGATAATGAAGGTAATATTGGTGCAAAACAAGCAACATTGTTGGGTAAAACAATTCTGCAGTATGATTATCCTTGGAACTTTGATACAAAAGGAGAAGCGATTTGTATTGAAAATATGCCTGAAGAAATTACGGATGATCAAGTTAAAATTACATTATTGACACCTAGTAAAGAAAGGTTAGAAAATTTAGAAAAGGAGTTTATTTTAGAACTTAAAAAATTAGGATTAGAACCAAATACTGATCAAATTTTTGATGACGCTTTTGAATTATTAACTAGAGAAAAAGAAAATGATAAAGAAAATTCTAACGAAGGAAATATAAGTTCAAGTAGTTATGTTATCAATTCTAAAACAATTAAAACTTTAAGTGAGGGTAAAAATTATTTAAAAGATGATTCTATTGGTAACGGTAGCTCGATTTCCTTTATATTAGAAATAGAAGGCAAAAAATTGCTTTTTTTAGCTGATGCATTTGCAGAAGATGTTATTAGTAGATTAGAAATGATATATCCTAACAAAGATGAATATCCAATATTTTTTGATTTAATAAAGGTTTCTCATCATGGTAGCTTTAGAAATAATAAACCAGAGCTTTTCGAAATAATTGATTCGGATAAATTTTTATTTTCAACAAATGGAAAACACCCTAAACATGATCATCCAGATATAGATACTATATCGTGCATAATCAATAGAAATTTACCAAAAGATGTTGAGTTTAGGGAACTTATTTTTAATTATGATTTAGAGCATTTGAATGATTTCAAGAAGAAGGAATTAGAAGAAGAATTTAGCTATAAAATCAAAACTCAATTAGTTACGGAATTATGAGTTTAATAGAAAACTCTACTTGTAAAATTACAGTAGAAATACAGCGAGGAATCGCTACTGAAAAAGGTACAGGCTTTTTTATAAGTAAAAATCAAATTTTAACATGTAAGCATGTCATTGAAAAACAGGATGGCGATATCATAATAGAAAAATGTTTCAATCAAAATGGAAAATTAACAGCTAAAGTTATTGTTAGTTGTGAACAGACAGATTATGCTTTATTAGAGGTGATCGAAGATTATGAAAGTGAATATTTCTTAGAATTATGTGATTCGGAGATTATAGAAGACGAAAACATAGAGATATTTGGTTATCCAAATGATGAACAAGGTCAAATTGTAGGTGAAAGACTTATTGGTAAAATTGAAAGAATACTGAATGATGCTGAACTTGTGCAAAATGTCTCTTTGAAAATCTCCAATTTTGCTCCTAATACGAGATATAATGCTTTCTCCGGTTCACCTGTTATTAATGGGTATGATCAAGTTATATCTATTGTCAAGTATCAAGCAGTTCGTAACTTAAGTTCGGTAAGTATAGGAAAGGCTAAACGATTTTTAGAAGAGAATAATATAGGTATAAAACCTGATCAATTACAATCGTTTGAAAATTATAAAGACGTATTTAATTTATACCCAGAAGATATTAAGAACGATTGTGAAACACATTCAAGTATCATAATGCAAAACTTTACTCCAAATAAAATAGTTTATGAACTAGCGGATAATTTATTCTATCCCAAAAAGAATAAGGATGTTGCTGAGATAATAAAAGAGTTAAGATCTAATAAAGATTTAAATACTAGTATCTGGAAAGGTTGGATAAAATTATTAACTTATGTAAGTATGATTAAGGGGGATCATACTGAAGTTAATCATATTAATTTTAATTTAAGTGAAATTGATATTAAAGAATTATTTGGAAATGAAATAGCAATGGAAGGAAAAGTTTCTATTTCCTTAAAATTATCTTTTTATTTTACAGAAGGTAAAAGTTTTTTTCAAATTGCAAGAACTTTTATTCAGATGGAAAACAATCAACGACAAAACAGTTGCTCTATATTCAATTCAAATGAAGAAAATTTCGCTTTTCAGAAATTTTCTAATGCAGATAAAGTGAAAATAATTCCTAATATAGCTGGCGATAACACGTCTGCTTTTAAAATTGAAGAAAAAATACATATTGGAGTTTTAAGTTTATATGCCTTGTCAGAGCAAATAGTAAATAGTTCTGATTTAAATGATATTAGTGTAAACATTGAAAAACTATTTTTAGATGCCATTAAATAAAGCAAATCATATAATAGAGTCTTTACAAGAAAAGGACAAAAACATCACATTTGAAAATCTTAAGTGCTGGAGTAAAGAAGAAAACAATTACAATATTTATATCTTTTCTATTCAACTTGCAAATAGAAGTAAATTATTACAAGTTCATGCGGAGCTCAGAGATTATATAGCAATCTACTTCCAAAGTCAGTTTTTAGAAAAAAATGTAGAAAGGTGGAATATATACCAATTTTTCTTTATAAAAGATAAGATTGATGAAGTGACAAAACAATTGGTTGAGCAAGATAAGTTTTCTACTCGAAAAATTATTCATGATGGTTTTGATAGAGAGCTAAGTGATGAAGAGATTATTTCTTTAATTGATGTTGAACTATTTAATTTTACAGTAAGCAAGAGAAGTCTTGATAGCGATTCTGTTGATAATTTTTTAAAATCTAAAGGCCATGATGAAGTAATTTTGATTTTGGATAAAAAACTAACGGCAGAAGAACTAATAAAAACTTTAAATCATGAGTAAAATAAAAAAAATTGAAATTTCTGATTTTAGGATTTATGAGGGAACCTCAGAGTTTAATCTGGAGAAAAAAGATTACGTAGCGAATCTAGTGGCGATATACGCTCCTAATGGTTATGGAAAAACGTCATTTTTTGATGCAATTGAGTGGACTTTTAGTAATAAAATAAAAAGATTTGAAAATGATTTTACAAAAAAAGCTATCAAAAGTGAAACAGAAAATACGATATTATTAACTAATAGCGATAGCTACATAAAAAGAATCCAGGGAAAAGTTAATATTGAACTTGATAATAGTCAATTTGTCGGAAAATTGGTAAGTAGATATAAAAAACCGGGTACAATCTATTATAACGATTATCGTCAAGGCAATTTATCCGATGGGTCAATTACTTCTGATTTTAGTGCTTTGCCATC
Source organism: Chryseobacterium sp. UBA6632 (assembly GCA_002455915.1). Classification (GTDB taxonomy): domain Bacteria; phylum Bacteroidota; class Bacteroidia; order Flavobacteriales; family Weeksellaceae; genus Chryseobacterium. The sequence goes on along the minus strand of DKLU01000303.1, from coordinate 1,651 downwards.
TAGTAATGTTTTAACTCAAGATCAAATTGATAGTTTTTTACGATTCAAAACTCCTGAAGAAAGATTTAATGAATTAAAAGATTTTTGGCCTCAGAGTTTTGAAGCAATTGAGAGATTGAAGCAATTATCTGATTTACTTAAAACATTAAATAAAAAAAGAGAGTCTATTGATTTGGATATTAAGGCAAATGACGAGGAACTTGCAAAACTTAATGGCAATGAAGAGAATATTTCTAAAGTAAATGAATGGCTTGATAAATTTAGTAAGGTAGACTATAATAAATTTACAAAATATTCAGTTGAAACAATAGATAAAAGTATTTCAAAAGAGAATTTTGAAAAAATTCATAAAGAAAACTCTAGAAATATTAAACAGATTCAATTAGATATTGAGAATCTTGAAAAAACAAAGAGTGATCTTGATTACTTAATTAAAGAAGTTGAGAATTATATAAGTAGTACAAATAAGTTAAAATCTCTTGAAGCTAGTGTAAAACAGCTTCAAACTAGAAAATCAAACTATTTAAATCTACGTAAATCGAAAGAGCTTGAAGGTCAAATATTAAAAGAAATTGAAATTTTAAAAGTAAAAAATGGAGATTATAATTTTCTTTTAAATCATTTACATAATTATTTATTAGATGTAGAAAAAATAAACCAACTAAGATTAGTTGAACAAACCCTATTAAAAGAAAATTCTAAATTTTTAGAGTATAAAAAGTATGCACAAAATTCAATAATTAATTTTAATGAATCTTTGTTAAAACACAATTCAATTCTTTCAGATAAGAAGTCTAAAGAAAGAGATCTTCAAAAAGTATTTTCTGAATTTGAATCTACTAATGATAAGTTAGAAAAGCATAAAAAGGAATTAATTGAATTCAAAGAACATTTTGAAAAAAATAGTATAAAGATTAACGAATTACAAGAGCTACATAAATCATACTCTTTAATAATTGATAAAAAAGATTTTTCAAATACACTTTTAACGGGCAATGTTGATATAAAGGATTTTTGCGAACAATTTGGAATGACTGCCAACAAACTTATCGATTATAATAGCAAATTAATATCAGAGAAGAATGAATTAAATAGGCTACTAAGCTTCAATGATGATCTAGATAAGGTAATAATGTATGGTAAAGCTTATCTAATTAAAACAGAAAGTTCAGATTGCCCTTTGTGTAAGACAACTTTTAGTTCATTTCAAGATATACTATCTAAAATTGATTTAGAAAGATTAGGAGCTTTAAAGATTGTTGAACAACAGAGTATAGTTGATGATATTCAAAATGAAATTAATGATTTGACTACTAAAACAGTTGAAATAGAGAAAAGTATTATCTCCAAGGTAAATATAGAAAGAACTAAACTCATTGACGAAATATCGTCTTTACAAGAAACCAAAAATAAGCTATCTACAAAAATTATTGATTGCGAAAAATCTATTAAAAGTTTAAGTTTTGATTATAATGAGCATTTAACTTTTTTCAAAGAAATAGATTCCACTTTATTAGTTATTGATAACAATAATATTAAAATAATTGAAAAAAATATCAAAGAAGAAATAATTAAGTTAAGTGAAAAGGAAAATCGATTGAAAATTATCATAGAAAAAAAAGAAGCTCAACTTAAAGCTATCAATTTAAAA
>DKLU01000300.1 GCA_002455915.1 Chryseobacterium sp. UBA6632 | reverse complement strand
AAGTATATGACTTTTCAACTGAATGAAAAAGATCCTATTGTACGTCTAAGCCATCAGCCCACCTTTGGTAAGATCGAGGATGGAGCCTTTGCACTTAACTGGAAGGTGAAAAAAATAGAAAACGGCAGGAGAAGTATTTCCCATACAGGAGGTAGCCTTGGGTTCAGCAGCTATATGTTTTTTTATCCTGAATCAAATTCCGGTGTAGTACTTTTATCCAATGAAGCAGATCAGGCTACCCCAGAATGAACTCATCATTCTTGCAGATAAAATTATGAAAGAATAGTACACCGGAGAGTTAAGAGGAAAAGATATTAGATCTATCACAAAATAATACCAAATTTCAGTTGAAAATTTAGATAATTATAGGTTTAGTCAATGTTTATTTGTAAATTAAGGACTCAAAGCAATCCTTATGAAGGCAATTATCGACCATATAAAATCAATAGAACACGGTTTTAAACATATCATTGATGCCGGAGATGCGATTTTAAAAGACGGGACACAGAATCACCTTGATCTGGCTATCAGTTTTTTGGACGATGACAGTTATCAGGTGAGAATGCTAGCGACCTATCTGCTTGGGCAGCTTTCGACAGCAGAATCGAAAGCATTGACGTTGCTTGAAACAAAAGTTGCATCAGATCCAAACTGGCGTGTTCAGGAGATGCTGGCCAAGTCTTTTGATCATTATTGCAGTGTGATGGGATATCAGCAAAGTCTTCCAAAGATACAGACTCTCCTTTCTGATCCTAATCCTAATGTTAAAAGGGCGGTGATAGAAGGACTTCGGATCTGGACTGGAAGGCCTTATTTTAAGGACAATCCTACAGTAGCCATAGAACTCATCAGCAGTCACAAATCAGATGAAAGTGAATATCTGCGAAAATCTGTTGGAAATGCCCTCCGAGATATCAGCAAAAAATATCCGGTCGAGATTGATGAGGAATTATCCACCTGGGATATGTCCGATAAAAATACGATTTATACTTATAAACTGGTTAGAAAATAAGTCCTGATACCTATTTTATATTTGAATCAATGATTATGATCGAAAACTGATCATTATTTTTTTTCATCAGGATCTGCCGCATTCACGATAATGCGTTCCCCTTTTTCACTCACCACATTATTTCCCCATTCCGTTATTGCTTCTAAAATAGGAATGAAACTTTTTCCGAGATCGGTAAGACTGTACACTACCTTGACGGGTGGTTTTATACCATAAACCTTTCTGAAAACAAACCCATCTTTTTCCAGTTGTTTCAACTGCAGACTTAGGGTCATTTCAGCGACGGACGGCATTTCTCTACGGAGTTCACTATATCTTTTCGCCTCATCTTTCAGATGGTATAGAATAACCGCCTTCCACTTTCCCCCAACCAGGTCCATCGTAAGGCTGACAGTGCAAGGATAGGTTTTGCCTTGCAGTTTCACAAAATCGCCAATACATTCATCTTTCATCTCAGAATTTTTTAAACCTATCTATTTGGATAGTTATTGCCAATACAAGATACTAAAAATACTTTTGCAACTATAAAAATTATAGTATGGCATTAATCATTTTAGCACATCCGACTTTTGATAAGTCTGTTGCTAATAAAACAGTTATTGAAGAATTGCAGAATAGCAACCTGGATATTGAGATCAGAAATATCCACAACCTCTACCCTGATTACAAAATTGATGCAAAAGCAGAGCAGGAAGCTCTTTTAAGGCATCAGACCATCGTGTTTCAATATCCGTTTTATTGGTACAATATGCCCGGAATCTTGAAACATTGGTTCGATGTAGTATTTGAATATCAATTTGCTTACGGTTCTAAGGGAGACCAACTGAAAGGCAAAAATTTTGTTTCAAGTTTTACCGTAGGCTCAGCCGAAAGCAGTTACAATGTTCTGGGGTCTCAACATTTCCGTGTTTACGAGTTTTGTAAGAATCTTGAACAAACAGCTCTGTTCGCCCAGATGAATTACATTGATCCCGTTTATTTCCACGAAACCTCTCTGGCAGCAGGTTATACAGTGGAAGACATCAAAAACAAAGCAAGACAGCACGCTAAAAAGCTAATATCAAAAATAAATGAATTAAAATAGTTTTGAATTAATATCAAAGAAGACAGCTGTTAATCACAAAAAAGAGCATTGATTTGATCATAGAGTCAGATCAATGCTTCCCTAAGTTAAATGCTATAAACCCGAAGGTCTCAATGGTATTTTGTAATAACTGAATTAAACAGTGGGCGATGAACCACCATCTACAGAAATATTGGCTCCCGTGATGTATTTAGCTTCTGAAGAGGCAAGAAAAGCTACAATGCTGCCTACTTCTTCAGGATCTGCCATTCTTCCTAACGGCACTCCAACGGTATCAATAATATTTTGAAAAGTTTCCTCAAAATTCGATCCAGACTTCTGAGCAATATTTTCTACGAACTCATTCATCAGTGGTGTTCTTACGACGCCGGGAGAAACAAGGTTAACTCTGATTCCTTTGGGTCCTAACTCATTAGCCAATGCTTTGCTATACGCATTTAAGGCAGCCTTGGCAGATGAATAGGACATCGTCATGTCCCAGATCGGCTGCTTTGCTGCGCCTGTGGAGATATTGATTATTGCCCCTTCTTTTTGCTGAAGCATAGTGGGTAACAGCGCTTTATTGATGCGAACCACAGACATAAAATTAAGTTCCCAGTCCTTGAACCAATCCTCATCTTCCAATGTGCTGAAACCTCCTCCAGGACCTAGATTGGCGCCGGCATTATTAACAATAATGTTTATTCTCCCATACTTTTCCAATATCTGTTTGGCAATATTTTCCGCACTGTCTGCCTTGGTAAGGTCAGCGGCAATGAAATATTGGTTATCAGACTGGTCTTTTGTCTCTGTACGGGCAGTTGTTACAACTATCGCTCCGCTTTCACTCAATTTGTCAGCAATAGATTTGCCTATTCCTTTTGTACCGCCTGTGACCAGGGCTACTTTTCCTTTTAAAGAATCATACATAATGGATCATGTTTTAAGATTAAGTTGCAAATCTATTTCCATTACTTTACTTTTGCAAGTAGTTACACGATTGTATACTATAGACATCGCTGTAACTTTAATTGACAATCAATTATTTATGAATAAAGAAAAAATTGAGAAACCGGAAAATAAATGTGAGCTTCAGAAAATTCTGGACATTATCGGAGGAAAATGGTCGATGTCAATTATTTATGCGCTGATCCCTGAAAAGAGACGTTTCAAAGAATTGGAAAGAATGATACCCGGAATAAGTACAAGGATGCTTGTCAAGGAACTGAAGAATATGGAAGAAAACGGCATTGTAAATCGTGAAGCCTTTGCAACAGTTCCGCCGACCGTTGAATACTCATTAACAACCAAGGGCAGAAAACTAGAGACCAGTATTAACGAGCTTTACAAATGGGGACTGGAATATGTGAATGATTGACAAGGGCGAAATAAGCAATGGGATAAGGAAATGATCTCACGTGAAAATGATAATTTAGATTGAATCCTAAAACGAGAGACATTATATATTGGACCGTAGGAGCAAGCAAATTGAACCGTACACTAAAGTTGAATACCAAATAAATAATGAACTTTGTCTTATTAAAATTCAATCAATCAAATGACAGAAATTACAAAAATTCAGTTGGGTCAGAATGGACCTTTGGTTTCAAAGCTTGGTTTGGGATGTATGAGAATGTCATCCATCTGGGGCGGACCGACACCGGATGAAAAAGAAAGTATTGCAACCATTCATCAGGCTTTAGACAGTGGAATTAATTTCCTGAACACAGGAGATTTTTACGGTGCAGGTCATAACGAGATGCTCATCGGGAAAGCGATCAAAGGGAGACGTGATGAAGCCTTCATCAGTGTCAAGTTTGGCGCTATTTTTCACAACGGACAATGGATAGGAATGGATCTCCGCCCGGTAGCGATTAAAAATTTTGTCAACTACTCTCTTACCCGTTTGGGAATTGAAACAATTGATCTTTATCAGCCGAGCAGAATGGACGGCAGTATTCCGGTCGAAGATATTATCGGTACCGTTGCAGGTCTGGTTGAGGAAGGCAAAGTGCGCCATATCGGCGTTTCTGAAATTACAGCAGATCAGCTTCGTATTGCCAACAGCATCTACCCGATCAGTGCTTTGGAAATCGGTTATTCCCTGGCAGACCGACAGATAGAAAATGACCTCTTGCCTGCAGCAAAAGAGTTAGGAATTGCTGTCGTAGCTTTTGCCAACACTGCTGAAGGTCTACTGTCGGGAGATTTGAAAGCACCGCTCTCAAAAGATGATTACCGAAATCACTTTTCTCGTTTTCAAGATGAAAACCTGATCCAAAATCTTGAAAAAGTTGAAGTTCTGAAACAGATGGCTCAAAACAAAAATTGTACACCAACGCAGCTTGCAATTGCCTGGGTCAATAGCCAGGGTGACCAAATTATGCCGCTGGTAAGTATGAGCCGAAGATCAAGGCTGCCCGAAAATATTTCTGCAATGGATATTGTATTGACGCCGGAGGAAATAAACGTTTTAAACAGTACATTTGCAATCGGTGCCATCAAAGGCAGCACGTATTTACAAAGATAAATGGAAAGTCCAGCAGAAATTCTTCCCGGCGTTATATTTTACTCTTATCTTTCTTCAGAACGGAAGGAAAAAGCCTGTATATGGAATCACCATACTTTGGTATTGCAGGTATCCGGTCAAATGGTTTTGGAGACCTCGGAGCAGAATTTAACCATCTCTGCCGGAGAAGTATTGCTGATTCATAAAAATCAGCTGGGAACGCTTATCAAAACACCTGAACAGGGCGGACAGTACGAAACCGTGGTGATATCTTTACAGGAGGATCTGATACGCAAGATCATTTTAGAGGAAAAAATGGAAGCTTACGGTAAGTACTTTGGCCATCCTAATTTAATCATTCCCAGTGATGATTTTCTCAAAGGCTATTTCCAATCTATTGTTCCCTACGCCAGAAACTCAGGTGCTGAAATGACAGACGAAATGGGACTCTTAAAAGTGAAGGAAGGCATCAAATTAATGTTGATGGCCGTTCCTGAGCTCCGCAATTTCCTGTTCGATTTTTCAGAGCCGTATAAGATTGATCTTGAAAAATTTATGTTGAGTAACTACCACTTTAATATTCCGGTGGCGGAGTTTTCTAAATTAACGGGTCGAAGCCTTTCCGGATTTAAGAGGGATTTCCAGAAAACATTTGGAATGCCACCAAGGAAGTGGCTGCAGGAAAAAAGACTTAGTGAAGCAAAGCATTTAATTGAAAGTAAAAACAAAAGACCATCTTCCATATATCTCGATCTTGGATTTGAAAGCTTATCTCATTTTTCTCACGCTTTTAAAAAGAGATTTGGTAAAGCGCCAACTTTAGACGTATAAAACAAATCATTAGTACTACTGATAAAAGCCCTGAGAAATTTTTTAATTCTTCAGGGCTTTTTACTTTCTGCAAGTTTACCATCTTCTAAATTTCAGAGGTAATTTTTCACCCTAATTGAATGACTGCCTGAATTCCACAGGGGTCTGATTGGTTTTGCTCTTGAATAATCTTGTGAAAGACTGCGGATATTCAAAGCCCATATGATAGGCAATTTCAGATACCGAGAGATTAGTCGTGGATAATATTTCCTTTGCGGTTTCGATAACCTTGTTGTGAATGTGCTGCTGGATGTTGAACCCTGTTAACGAACGAAGCATATCACTAAGATAGCTCGCCGAAACATTTAAATGATCGGCAACGTTCTGTACGGTTGGCATTCCCTTTTGCAATTCTTCATTATCGTTAAAATAAGATTCCAAAACTTTCTCAAACTTCTCAATACGATGATCATTCACTGCTTTGAACGTGATAAACTGCCTCTTATAATAGCGGCTGCTGTAATTCAGAAGAAGTTCGATTTGCGAGATGACCACATCCTGACTGAAATAATCCGTTCTGCTTTGAAGCTCTTCATCAATAATCTTAAAAACTGAAAATAAAGTTTCCTTTTCTTTTTCTGAAACCTGCAAAGCTTCGTCCGTTGAATAGGAAAAAAATCCGTATTGTTTGATCTTTTTGGCTAAAGGATAGGAAAGCAAAAAATCAGGGTGAAGTAAAATAAGAAAACCTTTTGTTTTGTTGTTCTTCGGCTTTTCAAAAACCTGTCCCGGAGCCGTAAATACCAAACCACCTTCGCCAAAATCATAATGATGTTGACCATATTTAGCACTTCCTATCGTATCCTTATAGGCGATCTTATAAAAATCCAAGACCAAATTCTCCGGTAGTTCTTCCGCAGGTAATGTCATATCTTCCAGACAGATGAAACTGACCAGCGGATGTTCCGGTTTAGGCAATCCGAACATCTTATGAAATTCAGATAAAGAGAGAAATTTATGCGGATGATTTGGATATATTTTCATTTTTTTGACTGTTAAAAAACAACACTTGAAATGATTATTATTATATCTAACATATGTTTTTGATTAGGAATTGGAGTGTTTTGATTTTCAGAACAACCTGTAAATAATAAAATGAAGAGTGGAGAAATCAGAAAATTACATTTCTTATTTCTAAGATTTTTAAGATTAATCATAGCTAGTAAAAAATTGATGGAGTTGAAATATTTGAGTAACAGAAGCCTTTGACCAATAACCGGCATCGTGAGCACCGGGACGCTCTTCATAAATGTGAGGAATATTCATTGAGATCAATTGCTCGTTAAATTTTCTGTTTTGTACAATCAAGGGGTCGTCGGTTCCACAACTAATCAGGATTTTTGGGCGGGTATTTTTAAGCTTGTCAATCTGAGAAATAGCTGTATAAGAAGTCCATTTTTCAGGATTTTCTCCTAATAATTTGGGAACACCATATTCTTTTCCAAAAGGAACAAAATCGATGACGCCGCATAAACTTCCGATAGCACTGAAAGTTTTCTGATGTCTTGCGCCGATATACAAGGCGCCGTGACCGCCCATACTCCATCCTATCAAAGCAGTTTTGGACTGATCCGAATTATAATTTTTCTGAATATAACTGGTCAATTCTTTAGCAATGAATGTCTCATACTTTAAGTTTGGGCTGTCAATATACCAGCTGTCATAATTTCCGTCAGGTAATACAAATATCATCTGCATTGATTCGCTGAGTTTCCCTAGGGATGGGATATCTTGTGTTAGAGTTCTTTTTGGGAAACCACTGTAGCCGTGAAGTATATAAACGGTTGGTAATTTCTTAATTTTACTGTTCGATGGATGAACCACGAGTGTTTTAATTTTCTTTTTCATCGATTCACTGTAAACATTCAATGAGGTTAGATACCTCGATTCTCAAAATGCTTTACATATGTTGAGTGATCAGAAAATAAATTCAATATTTGAAAATTCTTATGCCTGTATTTTTAATTTACTATATCTTTATGCAATGACAGCATTTTGGGAATTTATAGATCGTTACACATCGATTTCTGAGGAATCGAAAGAAGCGTGGTCTTTATTGCTGAAAACATCTGAAGTAGCCAAGGGAACTCATTTTTTGGAACAGGGTGCCATTCCTAAAGACATCGCATATGTCAAAAAAGGAATGCTTTCTTATTATTATCTCAATGAAAAAGGTGAGAAAATTATCAAACGGTTTTTTACTGAAAACTCATTGGTCGCTTCCACGAATGCTTTATTAAAACAGGAGCCCGGATTTTTTTCTATTGAGGCTTTAGAAGATACCGACCTGATCAGTTATCCTTTCAATGATTTCAAAGAACTGACAACAAAACATAATGATATTGCCAATTTCTACATTACTTATTTGGAACGTCATTGAGTGGTTAAAAAAGAATTCTCAGAAATCACGCTTAAATCAGCTACGGCGAAACAAAGATATTTAGAGTTTGAAAATAATTACCCTCAGCTGATTTCACGCCTCAAGCTCCACCAGATCGCATCATATTTAGCCATTACACCCGCACAGCTCAGCAGAATCAGAGCTGAACTTTAATGGTTCTCTCAACATATGTAAAGGATTTCCCTATTTTTTTCGGATACATTTGCCATCTGTATTAATCTTGAAAATCTTACGCTATGTTTTTTAAACCATTTACATTTTTATTACTGTTGCTGTTTTTCTCTGGAAATGCTCAAACCTCGATAAATTATAAAAGTTACATTATAACCAAAACCAATGATACGATACACGGAAAAATCAAGAAGAATTTTTCACTGGAGAAATAAAGCTAGTTGCGTCGGGTTAGTCTTTCAAAATAGACCCGGACCATTATAATGCCTATTATGACGATAATAAAAAAGCCATTTACCGCAGTAAAATTCTTCCTAATCTTATCCCTCAAAGGCTGTCGAAAAAATTACATATCGCTGAAAAATCCGAATGGTAAAATGCATTGAAGATGGTAAAATAGCACTTTACGAGCAAAAACGTTATAACTACGGTCAAACTCCCGATAATGCATTGGGTGCAATGGCCACCTTAAGCTCACTAATTATTAAAAATGGAATTCCAAATATCCAATTTACTTCTTGGTATATCGAAAAAGATGGTTGTGCGATTGCTCCCATCAAGCACAATACATTCGCAAGCATTGATGGTAAAACAAGAAGAGAACGAAAGACTTTACTTGGAAGTTTGCTAGGGGATAGTTCTTCAGAAGAAATTTATAAAAGCACATCATTTAGCTTTAATACTATACGTCTTCTGATCAGAAAATATAATGCTAAATATTAACCTCTGATAATAGAATAATTTCTTATTTAATCTTTCTAGATTAACTTCTATATGATAAAGTATCTAAATCGTAAGAGCATAATTGTATTTCATAGAAACGAAATATTCCGGATAAAATTTCCTAAAATCAACTTGTAAAAAAAGACCGATTGTTCTATTTTTTATTTAACTTTGTCACGGATAAGAATTATTGCTGATGAAAACTCAAAAATCCGAAAATACCAAGCAGCTGATCATCGAAAAAACTTCGACCGTTTTTAACGTGAAAGGCTATGCAGGTACATCCATAAATGATGTAATGAGCGCCACCGGACTTTCAAAAGGTTGCATCTATGGTAATTTTGAGAATAAGGATGAAATTGCATTAAGCGTATTCGACTACAATTTTGGTAAGGTAACGCAGCATATGAAAGAACGAATTTTAGTCACTGAAGATTCTATCGAAAGATTGCTGGTTTATCCCCACACGTACAAAAACTATTTCAGATATCCGTATTTACAGGCAGGCTGCCCGATTTTAAATACTGCTACGGAGGCTGATGATACGCATCCATCACTCCAAAAACGTGTACAAAAAGCCCTTGATTTTTGGAAAACATCCATCGAAAATCAAATCAAACGTGGTATAGAAAGGAATGAAATAAAGGCAGATACCAATCCTGTAGAAATTGCAGTAGTAATGATCTCGATGATCGAAGGGGCATTTATGCAGGCAAAGGTCAACAACCATATGGCAGAGCTTAATATAGCGATGTCTTTTTTAGAAAAACTGATCAGAAATTTGAAAGCATAATTTTTTTTGTATACAAAAAGACCGATTGGTTTATTTTTTTTTGACAATTAAAATATTTAAACAATAAAATGGAAACATTTGATATTACCGTAATAGGATCAGGTCCCGGCGGATATGTAGCTGCTATAAGAAGCGCTCAATTAGGCTATAAAACAGCCATCATTGAAAAGTATAATACTTTGGGCGGCACTTGTACCAATGTAGGTTGCATTCCTACCAAAGCGTTGCTGGACAGCACCCATCATTACGCAGATGCACTTAGCAGTTTTGCCGCACACGGCATTGAATATTCGGATCTCAGGTTGAATGTTGAACAGCTTTTTAAGCGAAAAAGCGAAGTAGTGACCAAAAACACACAAGGTCTGGATTTCCTGATGAGGAAAAATAAGATCACGGTTTTTCACGGCTCAGGTTCTTTTGTTAATAATGAAACTTTGAAAATTGTACACGATGATCAGACTGAAACTGCTATTAATTCAGATAAGTTTATTATTGCTACAGGGTCAAAACCTTCCACAATTCCGGGCATTACTATCGACAAAAAGAGAATCATCACTTCTACCGAAGCGCTGGAACTGCAGGAAAAGCCCGAGAGCATTGTGATTATTGGCGGCGGCGTAATCGGTGTGGAAATGGCTTCCATATTCAACAGGATTGGAACCAAAGTGACTATCTTAGAATATGCTGATAATCTTATTGCTACAATGGATACTGAATTAGGAAAAGCTTTAACGAAGATATTAACCAAAGAAAGTGTGGAAATCAAACTTCAGCAAGCCGTTTACAAAGCTGAAAATCTTGCAAATACAGCTAAGGTCTATTTCAAAAATAAAAAAGGAGAAGAACAAGATCTAACCGCTGATTATATTCTGGTGGCTGTCGGCAGAAAACCTTATGTAACCGGTCTGGGTCTAGAAAATACTAACGTGGAATTGAATAACAATAGTACGGTGAAAGTCAATGAATTGCTTCAGACAACAGCTCCAAACATTTATGCGATTGGAGATGTCGTGGGTGGCGCGATGCTGGCCCACAAAGCGGAGGAAGAAGCAGTATTTGTAGTGGAAAGAATCAATGGTCAGAAACCTCATATCAATTATGACCGTATCCCTTCGGTAGTTTACACCTGGCCGGAAGTGGCTTCTGTAGGCGCCACCGAGGAGCAATTAAAGAAACAGGGAGTGGAATATAATATCGGTAAATTTCCGTTTGCCGTGAATGCCAGAGCCAGAGCGGGAATGGAAACGGAAGGTTTCGTAAAGGTGCTTTCCGACCCGAAATATGGCGAACTTTTAGGAGTACATATCATCGGCGCACGCGCGGCAGATTTGATTGCACAGGCCGTTGTAGGACTGGAATATGAAGTAACCGCAAATGATATGGCTACAATGAGTTATGCCCATCCAACCTATTCCGAGGTAATGAAAGAGGCTTATACAATTGCATCTGGAAAACCATCACTGAATATTTAATATATTTATATTTATTAATTTTTAAAATTATGTCAACACAAATCAAGCTCGCCACCACCGGAGATTATCCAAGAATTATGGAAATTTGGGAATCTGCTGTAAGAGCAACTCACGATTTTCTTGCCGAAGAAGATTTTATTTATTTTAAAGAAGTCATCCCAAAAGATTATCTGCCCAATCTCGAAGTATTTCTTCTTATTGAAAATGGGAAACCTATCGGATTTTCATCAGCATCAGAAGGAAATCTCGAAATGCTGTTTGTCCACAATGACTACCGTGGTAAAGGTTATGGAAAGATCTTATTTCAATTTATGAAGGAAAAACATGGTGTCACGAAGGTCGATGTCAATGAACAAAATCATCAGGCTATCGGATTTTATGAAAAATTAGGGTTCAGAAAAGCAGGAAGATCAGAAAAGGATGGCTCAGGTAAAGATTATCCGACTATTCATATGCTAAGATGAAATGGTCATAATTATCAAAATGATTATTAATAATAAAATATATAAAAATGATTGAAGGATTATATGAGACACATATTCAAGTAAGCAACTTGGAAAACGCGGTTCAGTTCTATACTCAAATATTGGGACTTGAGTTTGCACACTATGATGAAACCAGACCGATTGCGTTTCTTTGGATCGGAGAAAATAAAAAGGCAATGCTTGGACTTTGGGAACAACAGGGTAATCTCCAGACAAGACATTTTGCATTCAGCTGTTCCAAAGATTTTATTTTAAAAGATGCAAATACATTTTTAGAGAAAAACGGATTAAAGGCCTATAATTTTCTCAAAAATGACAGCAATGAACCAATGGTTTTTGCCTGGATGCCCGCACTTGCTCTTTATTTTGACGATCCAGACGGAAATCAGCTGAAGTTCATTCATATTCTGAACGGCAAAAGTCAGCCAGAACTTGGTGTACTCAGCTACGAGGATTGGCAAAAAATCAATTCATCACATTAGATAAATACATATGAATGTAGAAGACAATTATTTAGAAATAAACAGGGATTCTTGGAATACCAGAACAGAAGCCCACATCAATTCTGATTTTTATAACCTGGATGCCTTTTTGAAGGGAAAAAATTCATTAAACGATATTGAACTTAGCCTACTTGGTGACCTTTCGAACCGGTCTGTCCTGCACCTGCAATGTCATTTTGGGCAGGACAGTATCTCTTTAAGCCGCCTGGGAGCGGACGTAGTTGGTGTTGACCTTTCGGATGTAGCAATAGATCGTGCACGGGAACTGGCAAAACAGAGTAATGTTTCAACAACTTTTATCTGCAGCGATGTTTATGACCTGCCCAATCATCTGGAGCGTCAGTTTGACATTGTCTTTACCAGTTATGGGACTATTGGCTGGCTTCCGGATCTGAATCGGTGGGCAAAGATCATTTCGAAATTCCTGAAACCCGGCGGCACATTTGTTTTTGTAGAATTTCATCCGGTTGTCTGGATGTTTGATTCGGCGTTTAAAAAGATTGAATACAGGTATTTTAATTCCGGAGCCATTATAGAAACCGAAAAAGGAACTTATGCCGATAAGGATGCGGAATTTGAAGTCAAATCAATTGGCTGGAACCACGGTCTAGCTGAAGTGATAGGTAGTTTGATGCAAAATGGTTTAGAAATAAATTCCATTGAAGAATTTGATTATTCACCATACAATAATTTCAATAATTCAGTTGAATTTGAACCCGGTAAGTTCAGAATTGCTCATCTGGGAGACAAAATTCCTATGGTGTATTCATTAACAGCCTCAAAAAGGCATCTTGTGGATAAGGAACAATAAAATCTTATGTATCTCTAAATTAAAATTAAGTTCAAAATTATATGTTTCTTAGGTTAATATTTCTTTATCTTTCATTTCTTCCGTTTGCTACTAATCCTCAAAATAGTACTCAAACAAAGTATGTCTTTTTTTTGCATAATAAATTTTTGGAAGAACATCCGTTAAATGAATCCCATCCTAAATACGGACCAGCGGCCTATACAGCTATTTTAGAAAAACTTCAATCTAAAAATTCTGTCATACTATCTGAAAAAAGAAAGCCCGGCACTGATCCCAAGATGTATGCAAAAAAGTTGATTCTTAAAATTGACAGCTTACACAACGGTGGAGTTCCTTATGACCATATTTCAATTGTTGGAACGTCTCAAGGAGGTTATATAGCTCAATATATCTCCTATTATGCCAAAAATCCAGATTTGACATTTGTTTTTATTGGCTCAAGCTTTAAAAATGATTCAATGAACGAAGATCAACAGTTCCGGCTATACGGGAAGATTTTATCGATTAATGAAAAAACCGATGTCGGCGCTAAGCTATTATCAAGGCAACTTAGATTTAAAAATTCTGATTTAAAATCTTTTAAAGAGATTACCCTCAACACAGGTCTTGAACACGGCTTTCTGTTCAGGGCATTAGATGAGTGGATAATACCCACCAAAGCGTGGATCAATAGTAATAACCTATAAATTGATACTAATGAAAAAAGTAAAGCCACAATCATTTGTCAGATGGTTCGACCGACAATTTGATTCAAACACAGGTTCGGAATATTTTGACGAATTTTTACAACGACTTGAACATTTTCCGGCTGGTCTAAATAAACTGCTGAAAAGTTGTCCTGTAGAAGTTTCAACCCGCAAAATGGGAGATAAATGGTCTGTCAATGAGAATATAGGACATTTAATCCTTTTAGAAGATCTATGGCGAATCCGTTTTAGAGGTATAAAGGAAGGAAAACCAGATATGTCCCCTGTCGATTTAAACAATACAGCAACCGATGAGTCTTCTTTTAACAACATGTTGGTTGAAGAGCTTATTAAGAATCTGGTCAGCGAAAGACACAAAACAATTGCAATGCTTCAGAAATTGAGTGAAGAAGACTTATTGAAGACAAGTATGCATCCGAGGTTACAACAACCCATGAATATCATTGACCTGATGCATTTTGTTGCAGAGCATGATTTGCACCATTTTTACGCCATACAGTCTATAATAGGAAGCATGGAAAACATATAATTTTTTTAGAAAAAAAAAGACCGATTGGTTTATTTTTTTTATAAATATAACAACAACGTATATGACAAAACTATCCATATTAAATTACCTAAATAAATTGATAAAAAATGAAACTACTGACGACATGCATACGCACATGCATTACCCAACACCAATATCAAAAACATTGGGCATGAACATCATGGAGGTCGATTTAGGTACAGCTACTGTACAGATCAATACAACAAAAAAACTGCACGGTAACCAACAGGGAACCATTCACGGAGGACTGCTTTGTGAACTGGCAGATGCAGCCATCGGAACCGCACATTCCACCCTTATCCAGGAAGGCGAAACTTTTACATCCGTAGAATTGAAAATCAATTTTTACCGGCCCGTTTTCGAGGATATACTCACTGCCAAAGCATCACACTTATATTGTGGAAAAAATTTAAGTCATTATCAATGCGATATTTTCCGCAGTGATGGTAAAAAAGCCGCTATGATAACAAGTACGGTCATGACTTTAAGAGGTGATAAAGCGACAGGACGTTAATTTAATTATCAATCAACTTTAAACAAACCATTCATGAATAAATCAATCTTTAAAAGCCCTGAAGGAAAAGACAAAATTATCCGGGCTTACGACGATGCAATAAAAAATGTTCCATTGAATTTGAAAACCGGTGTCCTGAAAACAACTTATGGGGACACCCATTTTTTGGAGGATGGAAGTCAACACCAAGAAATTGTCATCTTACTGCATGGCGCGTCTTCTAACGCGACGTCATGGTTATCAGACATGGCTGAATATTCAAAACAATATAAAGTCATAGCAATAGATATTATCGGAGAGGCAGGAAAGAGCACAGAAACCAGACCTTCTTATCAAACAAAAGATTTCGCTGAATGGCTAAAAGAGGTTTTCGACAGGCTCAATATCAGCAAGGCAAATATAATCGGATTATCACAAGGAGGATGGTTGGCATTACGATTTGCAACAAGTTATCCTGAATTAGTCGGTCGGCTGATTTTGCTGACACCTGCAGGAGTAGTTCCTACCAAAACAACATTTATCATGAAAGCCCTACTCTATTCCCTTTTAGGAGCAACTGGACGTATCAAGATTAATAGATTGGTCTTGGGAAGCCAGCGTGTAGATCAAAGAATTGTAGCATTTATGGATTTAATACAAACCAATTTTAATGCGAGGATAGAAAAAGAATATATTTTTTCAGATGATGAGCTCAGCCGTTTGACAATGCCTGTGTTATTCATCGGCGGAGAACAGGATGTAATCCGCTCTACTCAAGAAATTGCCGCTAGATTGCAAAATATTATCAAGGACTTTACCATAATAACCATTCCAGAAATGGGACATGTTTTGGCTGGATTAGCACCACGAATATTTCCTTTTTTAAACAAGACCAAATGCTAATTAAATCGCAGTACTCTAATGAATATGCAAACAAATTACAGTCACCTTAAGATTCCATTTGATAACCTGGAAATCTATATTCTTTCCGAT
>DKLU01000087.1:8215-9044 GCA_002455915.1 Chryseobacterium sp. UBA6632 | reverse complement strand
ACTGTTTTTCCTGAAGGCAAAGTTCCATTAATCAAAGCAACATCCGAATGCGGAGCGGTGAAGATTAAACTTTGATCTGAAGATCCGCCCGTTTTTAATTCATTCATCCATTTTACGCCTTCTAAAGGATAGGAAAAACTTTTAAAATCGGTTCCATTGATGTTAATATCAAACTGATTTTCACGCCAATTAACGCCCCAAACACCTGCTCCATAATAGTTTCCTAAATCATCCCAAGGCCATCCTCCAGGAATGGTTTGAGCATCAAAATAAGAATCATCAATAATCAAGTCACCTGATATTTTTGCGATTCCCAAAGTTTTTACTGCTTCAATTAATTTCTTTTTAAAGCTTTCAGGCTTGTAATTGTCGTACCTCCAGCTTCCCAATGTTGGATCGCCATTTGACGAAATAAATAAATTTCCGTTAAGCGTTGATCCGGAAATCGTTCCTGAATATCCTGAAGTTGTTTTGTAGGTGTAATTTTTACCTAAGGTTTCCAAAGCGGCGCCAGCAGTAAATATTTTTTGCGTGGAAGCAGTCGAAAGTCCTTTATTTCCTTGATAATCGTAAATAAAATTTCCGTTTTCATCAGCAACATAAAATGATAGATTGGAAGCAATTGCTCCCGAAGATTCCATTAAATCTTTGGTTGCTTTTTCCAGTTTCTGAGCTATATTTTGAGCAAAAATCACTTGTGTGGAAAGGGTGAGAACTGCTAATGTTTTTTTCATTGCGCTTTTGTTTTTCTAAACTTATGGTCATTTTGAAAAAATTATTTCTTTATTTTTCAAAATGATTGTTCGGAATGCTTCGACAGACTCAGCAT
>DKLU01000087.1:0-8100 GCA_002455915.1 Chryseobacterium sp. UBA6632 | reverse complement strand
CGACAGACTCAGCATGACATCGCTAAAAACTTACCGTTTAATTTTTAAAACCGTTAGCATTAAAAGTGTCATGCCGAGCGAAGTCGAAGCATCTCGTTTTATTTAAATATGATTAAAAAAAATCACATTCTTTAATTCAAATATATAAAAAAGAAAATTTAGAGTTCTGAACCCACCTCGATCTCGTAAGGTTCTTTATCTTTTTCAAAAATCCTTGTTAACTCGCTTCCTTCAACGGTTATTTTATCGCCAATTCTTCTGATCCAGTTTCCTTCACGAAGTCCGACAACTTTTGTATCATTCTGCGTTAAAAATTCTTTAATTCGGGTTTCTCGCGTTTCTCCGTTATGTTTCAATTCAGGATTTGGATCAAGATAATGAGGATTTAAGTTAAATGGAACCAATCCCATACAATCAAAACTTGGCGGGTAAACGATGGGCATATCGTTCGTGGTTTTCATATTTTGTCCGCCGATATTACTTCCTGCGCTACAACCTAAATACGGTTTTCCGCTTTCTACATTTTGTTTTAGAAGAGACATTAAACCCTCTTCATGTAACGTTTTAACCAATAAAAAAGTATTTCCGCCACCTGTAAAAAAACCTTTGGCATTATTTACGGCTTCAATTTTATCTTCAAATTCGTGAAGTCCTTTTACTTTAATATGAATGGTTTCAAAGAAAGATTTTGCCTTTGCGGTATAATCATCATGAGAAATCCCACCGGGACGAGCGAAAGGAACGAAAATAATTTCGTCAATGCCTTTATAAAGCTGAATTAATTCTTCTTTTAAGTATTCTAAATATTCCCCTCCGAAAAGGGTAGAAGTGGAAGCTAATATGATATTCATAAAAATGTATTGATAAAAATTCTTTACATACAAAGATAACTCAAACGGGAACGAATCAAAAATTTAGATAAAAAAATAGTTGAACCTCTTAATATTTTCCAAAAAAACTTAAAGGTTCTAAAATTCGGGCTTTTGTGGAATTATTATTGAACTTTACTCATCACAACTCGAAAATGTAAGATTATGACAATGATTAAAATGAACACGAAAAACCTTTTCTTAGGTTTGCTATTAGTAGGAAGTGCAGGTTTTGTAAATGCGCAAACCACACAAACAGATAGTGCAAGTAATACGGCGGCAGTAAGTCAGACAGGAAATCCAGCGATTGATGGTCTTAAAAAACAGATTGAAACTAATCCTAAGGATACAGAAGCTTTAGCAAAATTGGCAACAGCATATCAAGAAGCTTCAGATTGGACGAATGCAGTAGATACATGGAAGAAAATTTCAGTTTTATTGCCAGATTGGGCTCCGTCATATTATAGTCAGGCCTACGCTTATCAATCTGCAAAAGATGATGCGAACGCAAAAATAGCGTATGAGAAATATATTGCGACCGTAAAACCTGAAGAAGTTGAGCAAAATAAGAAGAATCTGGCGTATGCCTATTTCTACCTAGCTTTCTCTGAACAGAAAAGCGATCCGAACAAAGCGAAAGAGCATATTGCAAAATCAATACAGTATGATCCTAGCAACCAGGATGCTGTAAAGCTTAATCAAGTTTTAAACTCGTAATAAAAAAGATCCGAAATTGTTCGGATCTTTTTTTGTTTATGATGGTTTTGAATTAATTGTTTTTCCAAAAAAGTCAGTTTCGCCATGAAGATGTTGAATAATTTTGTCAATATTTCGTTGAATGCTCGCTTCGGTTTTTAGATTATTGATGTAACGAATTAACTCTAATTTTCTTGAAGGAATTAAACTTTCAAAATTGACCATCGCTAAAGGATGATTTTTTATGGCCTGATCTAATTTCGGATGAATTGAAATCGTTCGGTCAGCATCATCAAATTCCACAAAAACATCAATGGTTTCTCCAATTCTTTTTGGAGAATCTTTCAGCATCATCAGATTAATATATAAACGCCATTCTCCTAAATATTTCATTAAATTTTGTTTGAATTCTTTACCGTTTACAGTTCCTTTTACTGGAATCGGACTTTTATTCTTTCCTGAGGCTTCGAAAATTTGGTTTAAAAGTTCTTCGGGAATGAATACAAAAGGATTGATGCCGATAATTTGGAGTTGGG
The DNA here is from genome assembly GCA_002455915.1 of Chryseobacterium sp. UBA6632. GTDB lineage: Bacteria > Bacteroidota > Bacteroidia > Flavobacteriales > Weeksellaceae > Chryseobacterium. The sequence continues at coordinate 5,999 of DKLU01000087.1, read as the reverse complement.
TGGTGAAGTGATTTTTCATTTGGTTTTATACTTTAGGCTAATTTAATTATTATTTTAACTACCCCGTCTTTTTGCTTTGCAAAAATCCACTCCTTCAGGGAAGGGGGAATGTAAAATTTCTGATACTACGCGCAATTAACAACCAACAACTAACAACAAGTTAAACCATAACAAAATTAGTTCCCTACTCGAAAAGGAATCGTTATATTTGTATAAAATTAAATCTGTAAATCAAATGAAATTTTTTATTGACACTGCCAATTTAGAGCAAATTAAAGAAGCAAGAGACCTTGGAATTCTTGATGGAGTAACAACAAACCCGTCATTAATGGCAAAAGAAGGTATTCAGGGAGCTGAAGCGATCAAAAATCACTATAAAGCAATTTGTGAAATTGTAGACGGAGATATTTCTGCGGAAGTACTTTCTACAACGTATGAAGAAATGATTAAAGAAGGGGATGAGTTGGCGGCAATCCACCCGAATATTGTGGTTAAAATTCCGATGATTAAAGACGGAATTAAAGCATTAAAATATTTTTCTGATAAAGGGATCAGAACAAACTGTACCTTGATTTTCTCTCCAGGACAGGCTCTTTTAGCAGCTAAAGCAGGTGCTACTTATGTTTCTCCATTCTTGGGAAGATTAGATGATATTTCAACTGACGGATTAAATCTGATCCAGGAAATCAGATTGATTTTCGATAATTATATGTATGAAACTGAAATTTTAGCGGCTTCTATCCGTCATTCAATGCATATTATCGACTGTGCGAAGATTGGAGCAGACGTGATTACTTCACCACTTCCTCCGATCTTGAGTTTGCTAAAACACCCATTAACAGACAGCGGATTGGCTCAGTTTATTGCAGATTCTCAGAAATTAGCGTAACCCATAAAAATCCAGTTTAAAAATAAAAAATCCCGAAATGATGTTTCGGGATTTTCATTTATTTCAACAGGTCAAGTTCTAAAATATTATTCTCTTTTTTCAGCTTTTCCTTCACTCTTTTTTCATCATCCCGAAGCATTTTATTAGTATCTATCACCTTTCCGTTATCATCTCTCATTTCTACAATCTTGCCGTTGTTTAGCATCTGACGCAGGCCTTTCATCGGATCTTGAAGATACTCGGTATATACTTTTTTAAATTTATTCTCATCCACATTAATAAGAGGATTGTATCTTTTTTTATCCTTTCCGCTTACCCATTCTTGTGCTTTGTCAAGTTTTTTCACTCCTTTAAGTTCAAAAATATGAGCCTGACTTTGATCTTCTATTTTAACAATTAACCCCGGTAGACCATGAAATTTATACGGGCCATCTTGAATAGGTACTTCCGTTGTAAACCACGCCGTCCAACGTCTTCCTACATAATCACATACTGCCTTCTGAACGGAAAAATTTCCTATTTTATCCTTATCTGAAAGAATTTTCCACTGTGGCACTCTGGAATCCTTTACGAGATACTCTTCATTACCAATTGAATTAATAAAGCTTACAGCATAATCCGGATAACTTTTTTCAACAGAATATCTCAATTTGCCTTTATATCCCACTCCTTTCAAACTAAAATCATTGTTTCCCGATTTTACCTGTTTTTCGATGAATGCATGCATCAGAGAATCGGCTTCATGGTACGCATTACTGTAAAATTTTGATCCTTTTGGAGCAATGTCGAGGTTCATCAATTCAGTTTCAACATTATCTTTTGCTGTTGAATCTATGGCAAATTTGTATTCATAAACGAACCTTTGATATTGTGCATGAGAGAGGAATCCTACTGACAGGACTACTAGAAATAATAGTTTTTTCATAGTATTAGTTTAATTTTTTATTTTAATTTTCTATATTTTTAATCACTTTACATGGGCTTCCGACTGCCAATACATTATCCGGAATGTCCTTCGTTACCACGCTTCCCGCTCCAATCACCGAATTATTTCCAATTTTAACACCCGGAATAACCACCACATTTCCACCAAACCACACGTTGTCTCCAACTGTAATCGGATGAGCAGTTTCCAACCCTGAATTTCTTTGTTTTACGTCTAAAGGATGATTGGCAGTGTAAAAACTACAATTCGGGCCAATGAAAACATTATCTCCGAAAGTTACCTTTGCACAATCTAAAATCACAAGATTATGATTGGCGTAAAAGTTTTCTCCTACTTCTATATTGTATCCGTAATCACACCAGAAATTAGGTTCAATACAAATATTTTCCTTGGTTTTTCCTAAAATTTTCTTGATGAGTTGAGTTCTATTTTCGGTATCAGAATTTTTCAGTTGATTATATTCCCAGCATAAATCTTTGATGGCAATTCTTTCATTTGTAAGTTCATGATCATTGGCATTATACAATAGTTCCTGTTTACATTTTTCTTTCTCCGTCATTATTTTGGTTTAAAATTTTAATTATCACTTTTAAGCCTTAAATATAACAAAAGAAAACAGGATGACTTATGACAATCATCCTGTTTTATATTAAAAATTATGTATTTTATTTATACAAATCCGGTTCTATGGAGTTGTTATTTTTCTTCAAGCTTTCTTTCGTTTTTTTCTCCATATCTCGGAAAACCTCATTAGGATCTGTAATTTCTCTTCCGTCAGGATTTTTCACCTTAAAAGAAATATTTGTACCGTTTCCGTTTTTCATCATCATTTCCCTCATATTTTTCGTAGGATCATTTACATAAGCCTTCCAAACTTTTTTAAATTGATCTTTTGTTACTTCAATATCTTTTCCGCCAACTCCAATTAATCTCACATTTCCAGGCAGTTCAAGCTCTTTTTCCTGTGAAGCAACTGTTTTTTTATTCCCAACCAATATCATACTGTGAGATCCAGTAGCATCTTCTAGCTTCACAATTAAACCTGGTAAACCATAAAATTTATAAGGCCCATCCTGAAAAGGAATATCTGTGGTAAACCATGCTGTCCAGCTTCTTCCACCAAAATTTGTCGTTGCCTTTTGAGTATTGTATTCGCCTACTTTTTCTTTTTCGGGAAGAATTTTCCATTCCGGTTTTTTATCTTCTTTTACCTTATAAGCATCTGTTGAAACTCTTGTGAAATAATAGGTCGTAAAATCGGGATATTGTTTGGTTACACTATAGGAAACCTGCCCAGGTTTTTCTCTCTTTGTGATATTGATGTTCCCGGCGCCGGCTTTTAACTGCTTTTCCAAATCTGCTTTTTGAGTAGAATCGGAAACAAATTTATCATAGCTGTAATACTTCGATCCCGCTTTATCTATATCCAAAAGCATCATTTCTTTTTTTACATCAGCTTTATTGGTAGAATCGGGAATAAATTTATATTCATAGAAAAATCTGTTGGTTTGAGCATTGGCAAGTATGCCAACAAAGAATAAAAAAAGGAAATTAATTTTTTTCATAATTTAAAACTTTTTAATTAAAAAAGCTTTGCTAACGATTGATTTTGATGTCATTAACAAAGCTTTATTGGAACTTTATTTATTTCGTTTCTACTCTTATTTCTCCAGAATATACTCCACTATAATTCTTTTTATTTACTGTAACACTTTTTATCTTTTGCGGATCCAGATCTTTAAAGTCAGATTCTGTGGCTTCCTTCCCATTGATGAAGTATTTTATTCCTTCCATATTACCACTAATACTTTTTACACCATTAGCTGTCATCGTATTGTTTCTGTGATCAATAATCATATTGTCTGCATTTACTCTTACATTTTTAGGAAATGTAGTAGTAGAATTGCTATAAATATATATTTTTCGGTTTCCGTCTAATGCTCTTCTTTCCGCTTCGAGTTTCGCTCTTTCTCCTTCCAGTTTTGCCCTTTTCTCTTCTAGCTTTGCTCTTTCTTTTTCAAGCTTAGCTCTTTTTTTTGCCGTGGATGCCGATTCTTTCTCTCTGGCTTCAGGTTTGAAAATAATATCTGCGCCGGGTGACCATTTTGTATCATTAAAAGAGTATACTTTTACTTTCGGGGCATTCGGTGCTTTAGGAGATTTTGGAGCACCAGGTGGCGATGGAGGTGAAGGTGGAGCATCGGGAAATTCAAAATTGAATTCGGGAATTTCTGGCATCTCAAAATTCATGCTTTTCAATTCAGACATTTTATTCTTCCATTCGCTAGATTTGAAAAAATCATTGATTTTTTTTGCATCTATCGGATCTGTAGAATAAGACATTTTGAATTCTTGAGAATTAGTAACTTTATTAATCTCTCCAGAAAGATCATTAATTTCATCTACTTTCTTCTTAAATTCATCACTTTCAGGTTTTAAAGTTTTTAAATCTTTACTTTTTTCCTGAATTTTTTTGCTTAAATCTGCTAATTTTTCCTGAGTTTCAGCTCTTTTAGCTAATTTCGGAGCAATAACTTCAATTTCTTTGGTTTTTTTAGGCGCAATGGTATCTTTTTTAATTTGAGAAACCGCTTTCTCAATTTCTATATTTGTGGCTTTAATTTCTTGATTTTTAGCATTTACCAAATAAGCAAACGCTACTGAAAATACTACCGGTAATGCAAAAATTCTACGCGCATACCCGAATTTGGTTTGAGGTTTTTGTAACATTTTGAGTCGTTTTTTTAGATTTGAACTTAAAAACGGACTGGTTGCAGGCAACTGGTTTCCGGAAAAGTGGCTTGCTAAAAGCATCTGCGCAAATGCTTTGGTGTCCGATTGTTTTACAGCCTTTTTATCGGCTAAATACTCATGAATTAAACTAATTTCTTTTTTAATGATATGAAAAAACGGATTGAACCAGAAAACAGAGGTAAGAATTTCAATAAAAATTTTATCAAAAGAATGTTTTTGTTCAATATGAACCATTTCGTGCTTCAAAATTTGTTTTCCGACGTCCGAATTCAGCGTAATTGAAGTTTTCCAGAAAAGGTTTCTGAAATAGGAAAATGGTGCTTCTGTAAGATCGGTCTGATAGAAATTAATTCCATCAAAACTTTCTTTTTTAAACTGTTTTTTAAGCTGTTGAATCCTGAAGATTCCGAATAGTAATTTCCCTAAAAAATAGAGAGAAACCAATCCCAAAGCTGAAAAAATAATTCTAAAATAAATGTGGTCATTGCTTATGTTTTTAGTTGAGTTAAAATTCTGTACCCTATCTATTAGCTGGTAAAGATCATTGCTTACCTCAATTGTAAAATCTTCGATCTTTATTAAAGGAAGCAGCAATGAAATCAACATCGCCGACAAAAGATAAAATCTGTTGTAGTGATGAAATGTCTTGTCTTTTAAAGACAACTGATAATATAAAAACATTACACCGGCGCATAAAATAACTTTGCCGAAGTATAGAAGTACAGTTTCCATGGTTTAGTTTTTTTCTTTGAGTTCGTTTAGCAGCATTTCAAGATCTTCTACTGTCATTTCGTTTTTTTCAACAAGGAAAGAAACGGCACTTTTGTAAGAACCTTTGAAATAATTTTTCACAAGACTTTTCATCGTTTTTCCAGAATATTGCTCCTGAGTAATCAAAGGAAAATATTCGTGTTGCCTTCCGTAGACATTGTAATCTACAAACTCTTTGTCTTTCAATACTTTTAAAATGGTAGAAACCGTGTTGGTATGAGGTTTTGGCTCTGGAAAAAGATCAAGAATATCTTTGAGAAATCCTTTCTCCAATTTCCATACATACTGCATCACCTGTTCCTCTGCTTTTGTTAAAGTCTGAATTTTCATATCCCGTTTGTTTAATCATTAAATGTAGTGATATAAAAGTTATACTTCATTTCATATCACTAAGAAATTAGTTATACAAATGTAGAAATAAAATCTATTCAAACAACTATTTTTTTAGTGATAAAAGTATTTTTGATTCAATTATCTGAAAATCAATTAAATAAAAATTATTAAAATATGTTAAATTTTAAAATGAGGGAAAAATTTGATGATTTTTAAAGGAGAAAAGGAAAAATTGAGGCGTTGAGTTTTGAACACAAAGTTCCCTAAGTTTTTGGAATATTGAGTGTTTTAAGTTTCACAAAGCCG
>DKLU01000167.1 GCA_002455915.1 Chryseobacterium sp. UBA6632 | reverse complement strand
TACCTTTTTCAATGGCTCATTCCATGCGTGAAGAGCCAATGCAAACTTGGAAGAGTGAACCGGAATAACATTTTTTGATTTCAAATCTATACAAGCCTGGATAACATCCTCGGGAAGACCGTGAATATATTTCCAGGCTTCGCTGTACTGTCCGTTTTCGATAAAAACATAGTCGAAAGGCCCGTATTTTTCACCAATCATTTTAAAATGTGTGTCGTAGCCGCTATCGCCTCCAAGGAATAGTTTTTTTGTAGGTGTTTCCAAAACATAGGAAGTCCAAAGCGTAACATTTCTTTTGACTTTTCGACCGGAAAAATGTCTTGCAGGAGTAAAAGTTATTTTCAGATTATTCTTTAAAATAGCCTCACCATCCCATTCTTCTTCAATTAACTGTTCATATTCATAGCCCCATCTTTCCAAATGAGCACCAACGCCCAATGGTAAAATTACTTTCTTTACTCTATCTTTAATAGCTTTCACTGTGGGATAATCTAAATGGTCATAATGATCGTGTGTGATCACCAGATAATCTATATTCGGAATATCTTCAGGCTTAAAAATATCAGCTCCTGAGAAAGCTTTGTTGAAAAATTTAAACGGAGAACCATATAAACTCAGCACAGGATCAATTAAAAATGAAACTCCATCTGTCTGAATATAATATGAAGAATGCCCAAGCCAGATAAATACATCCTGATCTTTTGAAAAACTCTTCAAATCGGTATGAATTGAAGGAATATTATGCAAAGGTTTTAATAACGGATCTTTCTTTTTCACCATAAAATCAAACATCACTTTCGGCATGCTATATCCTTCTGCAATAGACGGTGTAGGGCTTAAATTCTGAAACTGGTTGTTCTTATAATGCTTTGATTTTTGCATTCTTTCCAATCTTTCTCCTTTTGCTTCTGCACCGAAAACCTGCTGACCGGTGATGATAAAATATAACAAGACAATCGCTACGACTGTAATAACTAAATAGATCATTTTCTTTAATTGAACATCAAATGTATGACATTATCATATATGACGAACTAAAATAAAAATGCCTTTAATTTTAACTAAATTTATAAAAATTGAAAAGATTTTATTTCTTAAAACTCAACTTATAATGATAAACTTTTTATCTTAGCAATTCAAAAAAAACAAGACTTGAAAAATTATTATCTCCTGATATTGTTCGCATTATCGCTCGCCTCCTGTATATCGGTGAGGAAGCATAACGAGCAGACTACTTCTTTAATTTCGCCCGAAAAACTTAAAGATGATGTAGATTTTGCCCATTCAAAATTAAAAGAACTTCATCCGCAACTTTATTGGTATATTTCTAAAAAGGACTTGGATTATAAATTTGATAGTCTGAAACAAACTATTGATCAACCTTTAACGCCAATTCAGTTTTATTTTAAATTACAACCTGTAATTGCGCAAGTTCGTGAAGGACATCTTTCGTTGAGAATTCCAAGGAGAAAATTTACCAAAAAGGAAATAAAAGTTCTGGAAACTAAAAAGCCTATGTTCAGCCGATTTGAATATTATGTAAAAGGTGAGCATTTGTATATCATTAAAAATAAAGACTCTGTAGAAAATATTAAACCGGGAACTGAAATATTAGCTATCAATACTATTCCGGTGGCTGATTTTATGAAAAAATATAATTCGTTGATCAGCAGCGATGGATTTAATACTACTTTTCAGCCTTATTTTTTAAAAGATGTATTCTTTAATTTTTATACCGCAGAAAATGGTTTTGAAGATAAAGCAACCATTCAAACCCTTTATAAAGATGAAAAAAAAACGTATACTTTAACAAGAGAATTAAAATCTAAAACCGATCTAGCAAAAGATAAAGAACAGGAAAAAAGAACTCAGGAGAAAAAAGTAAACGATTACGTCGCTTTTGATAATTCTTATAACAGAAATTTTAAATTTTTAAATAAAGACAGTTCGATTGCTTATATAAAAGTGAAAAGTTTTTCAAGGGAATACTCTGATAAATTTTATAAAAATAGTTTTGAAAATATTAAAAAATCAGATGCAAAATACCTCATCATCGACGTTCGGAATAATTATGGAGGTTCTTTAGAGGAAATTAATAATTTGTATTCCTATTTGGCTCCAGAGCCTTATGTTTTAATTAAACCCTCGCAGGTTACCTCAAAAATCACCCCTTTAAAAACAAACTATTTTAGAAAAAGTAAACCGTTTCAATATGCTTTAAAAAGTATTTTTTATCCTAGTTTTTTCTTCAGTCAGGCTTTCAGCACCTATAAAAAAGACGGAAAAGTTTACTATAAAATGAAGGCAGATAAATCTACAAAACCTAATAAAAATGCTTTTAACGGTAAGGTTTTCGTTTTGATTAATGGCGGCAGTTTTTCCGCATCATCAATTATTACTTCAAAATTAAAAAATGACACGCGAATTGTTTTGGTGGGCGAAGAAACAGGCGGCGCCAATGACGGAACTGTTGCGGGATTTTACTCTTATCAAAAACTTCCGAATTCTAAAATTGATTTACCAATCGGGCTTCTTTTGGTGCAACCCAATATTGAATTTACCCATACTAAAAAAGGGGTCACTCCTGATATTACGGTGACTGAAACGATGGAAGATATTATTGACAAGAAAGATCCGCAGCTTGAGTGGGTGAAAAAAGAAATTGCA
>DKLU01000017.1 GCA_002455915.1 Chryseobacterium sp. UBA6632 | reverse complement strand
AGTAAAAAACGTGTCAATTGAATCGCTAAATGGTCTATTTGTAGCTATAGATTCCTTTTTTAAAAGTAGAACCGATGAGCAAAACAGACATTGGGCAGAGAAACAAACCTACATTGCATTAGGCACTGCACTGATTGCCGCTGCTAACTTACGTGTTGATGCAACACCTATGGAAGGTTTTGATCCTGAACTATTCGACAACCTATTAGGTCTTGAAAAAAAAGGGCTGCATAGCACAGTTATTCTTTCTTTGGGATATCGCGATGAAGCTAATGATTATTTAGCTAATACGGAGAAAGCCAGAATACCTTTAGAAGAAATGGTACATAAGATAAATTAATACTTATTTAAATAAAATCTGAAGTTATTATAAGAACCTATCTCTTATTAATCACTATTTAAATCGAAACTTTATTAAAGTACATATTTTTATCGCTGATAATTTTTGTTTCAATATAAGAACTTTGTGCTGACAAAATTAGCAACTCAAAATTATGTAATCGTGATTTTTTCTACTTACTATTTATTCAAACATTACGTTTTCAAATAGAGGCAAGCCAATCAAAAAAATTCTGTCAATAATTTTTTTCTCCCTAATAATTTAAAAATTTGGTTTGGAGATCTACCTAAAATTTATAGAAACAACCAGTAAAAAACGAGCTTACAAAAAATATATTTTAAGATATAAATGAATATCAAACCGTTAAGTCTAGGCTATTAATAAAACTGATATTAAAATATTCTAAAATACATCCATTGGTATGGAAATTGTAAATTACAAAATCCAATTTAGTTAATATTTTTAATGTATTAACTTCAATAAATTAATCATCAAAATAAATTATGAAATGTAATCTAGCATCTATAGCTTTAGCTATGGCTATTCCTATGTATGGTTTTGGGCAGGACTCCACTACCGTTATCAACAATCAGTATCCTAACACTTTCAGCTCGGGATCTGCTAATGTTTCCCCATTTAATTCTTCAGCAAAAAGATTTAATGACTGGTCGATCTCCGTAGGAGCTGGTATTCCTCTATTGCAAACAGCAGATCTTACTTCTATTAAAAACGGAAATGGGAAAAATCTTTTCGGATATTCAGCTTATGTGAGTGTAGATAAGGCTATTACCCATGCATTTGGGCTAAAGCTTCAATATGACAGAGGCGAAACAAGACAAGGATGGTTTAATACAAAGAATGCAGCACCAAGTAATGCAAGCATGACAGGACAAGTTGCAGGAAGAACCCAGTATGATGCAATATCTGTTTTAGGAGATATTAATTTTTCTAATTTATTAAGAAGAGTTGATAATCATTCAACCTTTAGGTGGGCATTGCATGGGTATGCAGGTATTGGTACGCTGGCGTACAAAGCTTTCCAGAAAGATGAAACCGGACAAAGATTAATGACTGAGGTGAAACCTTTTAAGCTTAATTCATTATTCGGACAAGCGGGCGCTGGTCTTAAGTATAAAATAAGCAACAGAGTCGATATCGAAGGTAGATTAATGTATGTAATTACAGGAGATGACGAATTTGACGGTGGAGGAAATCATAATAGTGCGATCAATCAACGTTCAGAAAACACATCCGACAATTTCTTCAATGCTACTTTAGGTCTGACCTTCAACTTAGGAAAGCACGAATCGCACTTAATGTGGCATGATCCTTTGCAGGAAATTTACTATAGAATGGATGACTTAGCAGCAAAAAATCAAGATATTACAGTATGTAAGAGTGGTGATGCTGATAACGACGGTGTTTGTGATGATTGGGATAGACAGCTAGACACCCCTGCAGGCGCAAGGGTAGACGGTGCCGGAGTAGCATTGGATACTGATCTTGACGGTGTTATTGATCTCTATGACAAATGTGTTACAGTACCCGGCCCAGTAGATAATCAGGGCTGCCCTACTGCTCCCAATGGTGGGCCGGTTGATGAGCAAACCAGAGTTCTTGAAGGCATTGAGTTTGACCTTAATTCGGCCAGAATTTTACCTTCAAACACTCCAATTCTAAATAATGCGGTAAATTATATTAATTCATCATCAGGCGGGTACAGAGTGATAGGTTCCACTGATACTAGAGGTACTACTGCCTACAATAAAAGATTATCTGAAAAAAGAGCCGGAAACGTTAAAGATTACTTAATCAAAAATGGTGTACAGTCTGGCAGACTGGAAGCTGTGGGAAAAGGCAAGGATGACTTACGATATCCTGAATGCGATCCAGCATCTAAATGCCCGGAGTGGAAAAACAAGGCTAATAGAAGAGTATATTTCGAAGCAAAATAAATGCATAGTTTTATCTAATAAATAATTGAAAGGGTTCTTTTAGAACTCTTTTTTTTTGATCTGACTTTTTATAAGCTTGCATGTAAATTTTACAATAATCTGTAAATGAACATTTAATCATGAAAAAAGCCGAAGATTATTCATCTTCGGCTTAAAAAATATTTTTATGCTTAATATTTAGGCACTTAAAGCTTTTCCGTTATGACACCAATAAAGGGCATCGTATATGTTTTGTTTTGAAAAAAATCTTAGCTCACCCGACATTAATGTGGCAAACGTCTCATGGAAGCTTTCTAAATGGTCATCATCCATTACGATCGCCGTCCTGTTCCAGTTCGTAAAGTCTTGTAAATTTGAACAACATTCTTTGAATAAGCTTTGGAAATTATCTTTTTCAACATTTCCATTCAAATAAATCATGTAGTTGAGTTCTTGAAATTTCGAATGCTTATGCTTAATATGAGGAAGAACTAATGCTTCAAAATCATTTTTTGGGGTTTCTCCCATCGCATAGAACGCTGCAACATTTTCTGGAGCGTCAGTAAGAATAGAAATCATATAATAATAGTTAATTGGTTAAAAAAGTTATTTCAAAAAACGAACCAAATTTTAGGTTTTTCTATGAAAAACAATATTTGCCATTATCCTTCTATTTATTTTAATATTAGAAAATCATAATACAAACATCCTTCAATATTCTTTACTCTATTTAAGTGGTGGTGCCTACAGCATCCGGATGTTAAATATTATTCCGGTAAATACCAGTATTCCAATATCTTTTTTAATTTATTGTAATTTTTTCCATCAAAATATTCAATTTACGGTAAAATGGAATCTATTTTGATTTATAAAAGAATTGTATTATTGTAAAATATTAAAAGTAGTTCATGAATTATCCTAAAGTTATGGTATGTGATGATCATCAGAGTATTCTTGATGTGGTACAGTTGATGTTAGAAAGTTCAGGCTTTGAAGTTATAACTGAGGTGGATAGTACAAAATTGATTTCACGGATAAAAAAAAGCAACCCCGATATTCTTTTGTTAGATCTCTGGATGCCTTCACTATCTGGCGAAGAAATCCTCAAATTAATTCGAACAGATCATGAGATTGTTAATTTGCCGGTAATTGTTCTTTCAGCTAGTGCAAATGGAGATGATATTGCGAAAGATGCAGGAGCCGATTCATTTGTTCCCAAACCT
>DKLU01000080.1 GCA_002455915.1 Chryseobacterium sp. UBA6632 | reverse complement strand
AATAAAATTACCAATGCTCCCACATAGAAAATCAAAATTCTGTAGATGACCTGATTGGTTGCTTTTGGAATCGTTTTTTCAGGATTTTTGGCTTCTGCTGCGGTAATTCCGATCAATTCTAAACCTCCGAAGGAGAACATAATCATGGCCATTGCAGAAAATAATCCCGAATATCCACCTTCTCCTTTATTGAAGAAGCCTTTTGGGAAAAACCCGCCGTCATTCCATAAGTTGGAAATACTTGCTTTTTCGCCTCCAGTTCCGCTTATCAATAAATAAATACCAAAAACAATCATTGCAATAATTGCCACAACCTTGATAATAGAAAACCAAAATTCGGTTTCACCATATACTTTTACTGAAGCAAGATTAAGCGCATTAATTACAATAAAAAAGAATAAACTGGAAACCCAGAGCGGAATTTCCGGCCACCAAAAATGAATATAATGGCCAATAGCGGTGAGCTCCGCCATACTTACGAGAATATAAAGAATCCAATAGTTCCAACCCGATGCAAACCCCGGAAAATTGCCCCAATATTTATAGGCAAAATAACTAAAACTCCCCGAAACCGGCTCCTGAACTACCATCTCACCAAGCTGACGCATGATAAAAAAGGCAATAATACCGGCAAGCGCATAGCCTAAAATTACAGACGGACCAGCCAAAACTGCTGCAGGACCAATTCCTAAGAAAAGCCCTGTACCGATAGCTCCACCAAGGGCAATTAACTGAATATGTCGGTTGGTGAGTCCCCTAACCAGAGAATCATTTTCGTTCTCTTTCTTCTCGTTGCTCATAGATTAAAATATTGCCCCTAAATATATAAAAACTTTCCCTCTGCAAGCTAATTGAAAGTGGATAATGAAAAGGAAACAACAAACAACAGTGAAAACGACAATATATTTTTAAGCAAACTGATCCGGAATCGAAATATTATTCTGTTTCATATAGTTCAGCAAATCATTATATTTTTCCTCAAAATCGTTCACGCCGCATTTGTGAGAAATACTGCAAATTTCCGAAGGTTTAATTTCCAGAATATTTGAAATTTTAGTTAAAATTTCAAGGTTGATTTTCACTTTTGAGTTTTCTATATCAGAATATGCTTTTTGCGAAATTCCCATCTCAAAAGCCATATATTCTTGGGTAAAATCCTTATTTCTTCTGATTTTCCTAATATTTTGACTGCATATTTTCATTGTGTTTATTTTAGTGGTTTTTGGTATATTTTAGAAGTATATCTATTAGACTTACACAAAGTTAGTGAATACCTTTGGCAAAACATTATTACGCTACATGATATTTATTTTTAATTAAAATTTAAGTTTAAAAATTATTCAAAAACTTCTGTTTTAAAGGAAAATATTTCTTCAGTACAATACAATTGGAATTATGGAGACGCAACAATTTAATTATGACAATACTATTGTCAGAGCATTCCTCTATGCTACAATCGCATTTGGTTTGGTCGGTTTTTTACTCGGTCTTACCGCTGCACTGATGCTTTTTTATCCTGAACTTCCTGAATTTTTATTCGGAACGGATGATACGACAATTAAGAGTTTAGCATCCGGAAACATTCAGGGACTGATTAATACACAAGGAGCCTTAGGTTTCGGAAGGATCAGAATGTTGCATACGAGTGCGGTGATTTTTGCGTTTGTCTGTAATTCCTTTTTCTGTGGCGCGTATTACAGTATGCAAAGATTGCTGAAAACGAGAATGTACAGCGATACCCTTTCGTGGATCCACTTCTGGACATGGCAAATTATGATTATTTCTGTGGTGATAACATTTTTAATGGGAATCAACACCTCAAAAGAATATGCAGAACATGAATGGCCGATTGATATTTTAATTACCGTTTCTTGGGTCATTTTCGGGATCAATATGTTCGGAACAATTGCTAAAAGAAGAGTAAGACATCTTTATGTTGCCATTTGGTTCTACATCGGAACGTGGCTGGCTGTAGCAATGCTTCATATTTTTAATAATCTTGAAGTTCCTTTATCATTCACAAGCTGGAAATCTTATTCGGTTTATGCAGGTGCGAAAGACGCCTTGGTACAATGGTGGTATGGTCACAATGCAGTAGCGTTTGTATTGACAACTCCGGTTCTTGGTTTGATGTATTATTTTTTACCAAAAGCAGCCAACAGACCTGTATTTTCATATAAATTATCCATTATTCACTTTTGGTCGTTGATCTTCGTTTACCTTTGGGCTGGTCCGCATCATTTACAATATACGGCGCTTCCGGCTTGGGCTCAAGCGGTAGGAACAGGTTTTTCTATCATGCTGATTGCCCCATCTTGGGGAGGAATGTTGAACGGACTTTTAACATTAAGAGGTGCCTGGGACAAAGTAAGAGAAAATCCAATTCTAAAATTCTTCGTTGTTGCGGTAACCTGTTACGGAATGGCAACTTTTGAAGGACCACTTTTGGCGACAAAATCTTTAAATAAAATCGGACACTATACCGACTGGGTAATCGGTCACGTACACTTGGGAGCCCTTGGCTGGAATGGTTTCATGGCATTTGGAGTGGTGTATTATTTAATCCCTGTGATGTGGAGAACTGAACTTTGGTCTAAAAAATTAGCAAACTGGCATTTCTGGCTGGGAACTTTAGGAATTATGTTCTATGCTGTGCCTATGTATATTTCAGGATTCACCCAAGGATTAATGTGGAAACAATTCAACCCAGACGGAACTTTATTGTGGAAAAACTGGCTGGATACCGTAACTGCAATTATTCCATATTTTAAGATGAGATTTTTGGGAGGTCTATTTTATCTTTTGGGAGCTATTTTAATGGTGGTGAATGTCTTTAAAACCATCAGGCAAGGTTCATTCCAAAAAGATGTTCCGGCAGAAGCTCCGGCACTGGCAAACATTGGAACGGCAAGAAAAGAAGGCGAAGGCGTACACCTTTGGTTAGAAAGAACACCTAAATTATTAGCCATATTAGCGTTCGTTACCATTGCTATCGGAGGTATTGTGGAAATTATTCCCACATTAACGTTAAAACAAAGTGTTCCGACCATTACGGCAGTAAAACCGTATTCACCTTTGGAATTGGAAGGAAGAGATTTATACATAAGAGAAGGCTGTAACTCCTGCCATTCCCAAATGATCCGACCATTCCGTGATGAAATTGTAAGATTTGAAGGTAAAAACGGGCAATATTCTAAAGCAGGAGAATTCATTTACGACAGACCGTTTTTATGGGGATCTAAAAGAACCGGACCCGATTTACATAGAGAAGGAGGAAGAAGCCCAGATTCATGGCACTTCAAGCACATGTATAACCCGAGAATTACCTCTGCAGGATCTATTATGCCACGTTTCCCTTGGTTGATTTCCAATAAACTAGACAGAACACAGATGGTCAACAAAATGAAATTGATGAAAAACTATTTTGATGTTCCGTATTCAAAAGCAGAAATTGATTCCGCTAATGCATGGGCAGACAATCAGTCGAAAGCCATTGTGAAAAGAATTTATGCCGAAGCTTCAGATGTAAAAGATCAGGTAGAAAAAGACAGATCAGCAAAAGGAGCATCTTATGTTCCGCTTGAGCAGAGAGAAATTGTTGCGATGATCGCCTATCTGCAAAGATTGGGAACAGATATTAAAACCACTCAGATTCAGACTGCAAGCGCTGATTAATTAAAATTGAATACAATGAAAACGAGAACCCCAATATCAGTACATATCGCTGTAACGATAGGTTTAACCATTCTTGCCTTCGAAATGTTTGCACAAGATACCGCCTATTTTTCATCACCCTTTTTCTGGGGATTGATTCTGATAACGATTATTCTTTTATTCATCATGAACTCCATTGGAGATCTGGTTGAAAATGAAAGCTTCAAAAAATTATCAGATGAAGAAAAAGTTAAATTTTTAGAAGAAAAAAATACGCCTTATTATCTGAAGCTTTGGAATTCTGCTTTCAAAAAACAGTCGGCGACAGAAGAAAAAGATATTCTTATTGATCATGGATTTGATGGAATCACAGAGCTTGACAACTCGCTTCCAAAATGGTGGATTGGTTTATTTTACTTCGGATGTATCTTCTGTGCGGTATATCTTACGGCGTTTGCCTTCACAGATTACGCCCATCCCGAAGCAGAATTAACGGTAGAAACAAAGAAAATGCTGGCGTCCATTGAAGATTATGAAAAAACAGCTCCACAAATCAATCTGGAATCTGCGAAATACAGTGCCGATAATATTGCAGAAGGTCAGGAACTGTTTAAAACCAATTGTGTAACATGCCACGGAGACGGCGGCAAAGGAGGAATCGGGCCAAACCTTACAGATACACATTGGATTAATATCAAAGAAAAAAGCCTTTTCAAAAATGTATTCTGGATGCTGGAAAACGGTTCGCCAAACAATCCAACCATGCGACCTTTCATTAAAGAAGGAACCATTACAGGAAGAGATGCCGAAAAAATTGCCGCGTATGTTTACCATATCAACCAGGAAACCGCCCCAATTACCCAAGCTCAGGGCGGCGCTGCTCCACAAGGCGAAAAAGTAACGTGGGAAAACGGAAATAATTAAAAAATAAAAAAATTTATTACCTAACATATAAACCATGCCAAGCCCCCTTTTAATACTAACATTTTGAATTTTCATTTTTGCTAAACCTTTTCATACAACAGAAAATCAACACAAAAGGGGGCTTTTTTTAAAAACTACAAATCCGCGCCTTGGTTGTTTATATCAACTAATTCACTTGACGACTAACTAAACTAAATTCCATAATAGGCAGCCGAGGCAGGATTTTTGTATAGCAAAAGGGTACCACAACAATTAATTAACATATTTTTCTCAAATGATTTATTATCTTTGTTTTAAACCCATCCACATTTGAAACGAAAATTTAACACTAAAAAATTCCTTAAGCGAACAATAATTACCATTATTTCTATATTGGTTTTTCTTACCCTGCTTATCTTCAGTTTGCGACTTCCGGCAGTTCAGAACTTCATAAAAGACAAACTGGTCGTCTATCTCGAAAAGAAAATAAAAACAAAAGTAAGCTTAGAAAGGGTTTACATTGGGTTTCCAAACAGTCTTGTTATGGAAAATTTGTATTTAAAGGGGCAGGATGTTGATACACTTTTGGCAGTAAAAAAACTGGATGTTGGCTTGAATATGCTTAAACTTCTCAATTCCACAGCAGATATTACTTCGGTAGATCTTGAGGGAACGAGAGCCAATGTGGTAAGAAAACCAGACGGAAAATTCAATTTCGATTACATCATCAATGCTTTTGCTACGAGTGATAAAGAAGAAAGCCCGTCGAAACCATTCATTATTTCTTTAGATAAAATAAATTTAAAAGATATTGGCGTTACTTTCAACGATCAACAGTCTAAAAATGATATTAAACTTTACTTTAAATCTTTTGATACGAGGGTAAAAACATTTGATCTTACCAATAATAAATACGCTGTAAATGATATTAATCTTGACGGATTAAAACTAAAACTGAAACAGGATCTTGTAAAAGAAGTTTCTAAGAAAGTTGAGAAAAAAGTAGATTCTCTTAATAATCAAAAGCCTATGCAGATTGGTTTAAGAGGAATAAAACTGACCAATTTCGATATCGATTACAGTGATGATAATACCAAAACTTTTGCTAAAGTTTTATTTAAAGAACTAAGCACGAAAGTCAATAAACTTGATCTGGAAAACAATGCTTACAATATTGGTAATGTAGTACTTTCCGGAGCAGATGTTAATGCGAATCTTTATCTTCCGGCTCAGGATGCCAATCCAAAAGACAAAAAAGAGCCTGAAG
>DKLU01000394.1 GCA_002455915.1 Chryseobacterium sp. UBA6632 | reverse complement strand
TCGTCTTCAGAGATTGAATCTGGATCTTCGAAGAATTTCTCCATCAAAGTCTCATCGTAGTCAGCCACAGCTTCTACTAATTTCTCTCTATATTCTAGAACTTCATCCTTCATGTCTTCCGGAATTGGAACTACTTCGAAAGTAGCACCTTGTCCAGCTTCATCCCAGATGATCGCCCTGTTTTTAATTAAGTCTACAACACCTTTGAAATCTTCTTCAGCACCGATTGGTAAAACGATTGGAACTGCATTAGATCCTAACATTTCTTTAACCTGATTTACCACGTTAAGGAAGTCAGCACCTTGTCTGTCCATTTTGTTTACGAATCCCATTCTAGCAACTTTGTAGTTGTCAGCAAGTCTCCAGTTTGTTTCAGACTGAGGCTCTACTCCATCTACTGCAGAGAATAAGAATACCAATCCATCCAATACTCTCAAAGATCTGTTTACTTCTACTGTGAAGTCAACGTGTCCCGGTGTATCGATGATGTTGAAGTGGTAAGGTTTAGTATCAGCTAAAGGTTTTCCTTGATCAGTTGGGAAATTCCAAGAACAAGTAGTAGCAGCAGAAGTAATAGTAATACCTCTTTCAGCTTCCTGCTCCATCCAGTCCATCGTAGATGCACCGTCGTGAACTTCACCAATTTTGTGGTTTACACCAGTATAGAATAAAATTCTTTCTGTAGTGGTAGTTTTACCTGCATCAATGTGCGCAGCAATACCAATATTTCTTGTAAATTTAAGATCTCTACCCATTTCAGATTAGAATTTAAAGTGTGAAAACGCTTTGTTAGCTTCCGCCATTTTGTGAGTATCTGTTTTCTTTTTGAAAGCAGCACCTTCTTCTCTTGAAGCAGCTACTACTTCATTAGCTAATTTCAAAGCCATAGACTTATCATTTCTCTTTTTAGAGTAGCTAATTAACCATTTCATTGCCATAGAAATTTTTCTATCAGCTCTGATTGGCATAGGAATCTGGAAGTTAGCTCCACCTACTCTTCTAGAACGTACTTCTACGTGAGGCATAACGTTTGTTAATGCATCTTTCCAGATTTCAAGGGCTGTTTTCTCAGTTTCTCCTTTTTTAGTTTCTACGATATCTAATGCATCATAGAAAATTTTGAATGCGATAGACTTTTTACCGTCTAGCATTAAGTTGTTTACGAATCTCGTTACCAATTGATCATTAAATTTTGGATCTGGTAACAACGGTCTTTTTTTCGCTTTCGTCTTTCTCATTGCTTCTGTACCTTATTTAATGATTATTTTTTCTTTCCTTTTGCAGGAGCTGCAGCAGCTTGTCCTGGTTTAGGTCTCTTAGCACCGTACTTAGATCTTCTCTGAGTTCTTCCATTTACACCTGCAGTGTCTAATGCACCTCTTACGATGTGGTAACGTACTCCCGGTAGGTCTTTCACCCTTCCGCCTCTAACCAATACTATCGAGTGCTCTTGAAGATTATGTCCTTCGCCCGGGATATAGGCGTTAACTTCTTTACCGTTAGAAAGTCTTACCCTTGCTACTTTTCTAAGTGCAGAGTTAGGTTTCTTAGGTGTAGTAGTATATACTCTCGTACATACACCACGTCTTTGTGGACAAGAATCAAGGGCAGCCGATTTGCTCTTCTTGGCAAGCGTGGCTCTTCCTTTTCTTACTAATTGTTGAATAGTAGGCATTTAATTGCTTTTTATTTTAGGGTGCAAAAATAGTAATAATTTTTTAATCTACAAGCAGTTGAGTATAAATAATCTTGTTTATTAAAATTCAATTAACAATAATATAATACGGTAAGGCTCAGTATCATTCAAAAATCTGAACCTTTACATTTTTATTCCAAGGGAATGTTTTGATGTTATTTTTAAGTTCTTCATGTATTTTAGGATCAATTGAATAAACAACTACATGATCTAATGCTGTATTTACTCTATTTTTTATCTTTAAATCAGAAACTTTTCGCCAGCTTTTAGGAACATGCCCCGTGAACCACTCTTCATAAACAACAGCCAAGCGATAATTATTTTCAACACAATATTTCTCTAAATAATGTTCAAATTTATCATCAAATGACTTTTCCTTTTCATTAAATTGAATCATTTCTTTTGATCCCAAGCCCGCAATATCTAAAAGATGAATATCAGAAAAATAACATATAGCTCCGATATCGTTTGCTACAACATTTTCAGTATTATAATATTTTTTCAAAAACAAAGCTGACTGAATTTGCTGTTCATAGATATTTGCCGAGCCTGTAACCATCATAGAATTAGCAATTGTGAATTTGTAGAAAAGTAAGAATACATTACCAAGAATAAGCATTCCTACAATAGTATGTTTTTTAAAAGCAACTGTAGGTTGAGTAATAAAATCATTTAAGCGAGGAATTAAAATCATTGAAAAAGCAACCATAATATAGGCTTCGTATCGAAAGAATCCTCTAAATGTTCCAAACATATTATGCAACAGTAAAGTTGCAGACCAAACAATAAGAAGAAAATTATTCGATATT
>DKLU01000165.1 GCA_002455915.1 Chryseobacterium sp. UBA6632 | reverse complement strand
GTGGTATTTACTATAAACCAGGAAGTTTAAAAGCTAAAAACTGTATTGATGGGTATAATTCAGTAATTAATTTTGCAAAGGAATATGGAATACAATATGATCTTTGCGGCAAAATTATTGTTGCTACTTCTCAGGAAGAACTTCCTTTACTTGATAATATTTACAAAAGAGGTGTAGAAAACGGTCTTCAAGATCTTACTTATCTTTCTAGAGAAAAGTTTCGCGAAATAGAACCTCATTGTGAAGGTGTAAGGGCTATAAAAGTTCCTCAAACTGGAATTATTGATTATCCTGGTATCGCAAAAAAAATAAAAGAGCTTTTTATAGAATTAGGTGGAGAAATTAAGTTTAATAACGAAGTTAAAGATATTACAGACAAAGGTGCTGAAATAATTGTTATTACCAATAAGGCAGAATTTAAGACTAAAAAATTAATTTCTTGCGCAGGACTTTATTCTGATAAAATTACAAAGATGACTAATGAAAAGAATGATGTTATTATTATTCCTTTCAGAGGAGAATACTATAAGATAAAAGATAAAAAGAAACATTTGGTGAAACATCTTATTTATCCTGTCCCGGATCCCAATTTTCCTTTTTTAGGAGTACATTTTACTCGAATGGTAGATGGAAATATAGAAGCAGGACCAAATGCGGTATTAGCCTTTAAAAAAGAAGGATACAAATTTTTTGATTTTGATTTTTCTGAAGCTATGCAAACACTTGCTTGGCCAGGTTTTAGAAAAATTGTTGCTAAATATGGCAAAACAGGTATGGGAGAAGTTCACCGTTCGCTATCAAAGTCGGCATTTACAAAAGCATTACAAAAACTTTTACCTGAGATTCAGGAAAGTGATCTTGAGCCTGGAGGATCTGGAGTTAGAGCACAAGCTTGTGATAGAAATGGAAATCTTATAGATGATTTCGACATTGTAAAAAACGGAAATATTATTCACGTAAGAAATGCACCTTCACCAGCAGCAACTTCTTGCCTATCGATAGGTGAAAAGATAAGTGAATTGATCTAAAATTAAAAACAAACACTAGGTAAACATAAATTATATGAATGTTCAGATGGTTGACTTAAAAAGTCAGTATGAAAAAATAAAAGATGAAATTAATGCAGGAATTCAAGATTGTCTTGATAATACAGTGTTTATCAATGGTCCTGCAGTAAAAGAATTTCAGCAGGAGTTTGAACAATATTTAAATGTAAAACATGTCATTCCTTGTGCCAATGGTACAGATGCTTTACAAATTGCAATGATGGCTCTTGATTTGAAGCCGGGCGACGAGGTCATTTGCCCAGCATTCACTTATGTTGCAACAGCTGAAGTTATTGGGCTTTTAGGTCTAAAACCAATTATGGTTGATGCAGATGAGAATACGTTTAATATTGAGATAGAAGGTTTAGAAAAATATATTACTCCTAGAACAAAAGCAATTGTACCTGTGCATCTTTATGGACAAGCTGCGGACATGGAAAAAGTTCTAGAATTTGCTGAAAAATACAATCTTTTTGTGATCGAAGATAATGCACAGGCAATAGGATCTGATTATACATTCACAGATGGTACTGTAAGAAAAACAGGAACTATTGGACATATCGGTTGTACCTCATTCTTTCCTTCAAAAAACCTTGGATGTTACGGTGATGGAGGAGCTTTAATGACCAATAATGATGATTTAGCAATGAAAATAAGAATGATTGCTAACCACGGTCAACAAAAAAAATACCATCATAAGGTATTGGGTTGTAATTCAAGATTAGATACCATTCAGGCTGCGGTTTTGAAAGTTAAATTGAAAAATTTAGACAGTTATTCTGCTGCTAGAAATAAGATGGCTGCTTATTACGATGAAAAACTTCAGGATATTTCGGAAATTCAAATTCCTAAAAGAGCAACCAATTCTAACCATGTGTTTCATCAATATACGGTAAGAGTCAAAAATGGTAGAAGAGATGATTTACAAAAGTATTTGGCAGAAAAAAATATTCCAAGTATGGTATATTATCCATTACCATTATATAGACAGGAGGCCTTTCAAAAATATGTAGAAGAAAATTTTGCTTTACCAATTACCGAAAAACTATGTTCTGAAGTAATTTCCTTACCTATCCATACAGAGTATAATGAAGAGATTATAGAATTTATAACTTCTGAAATTCATCATTTTTTTAAATAATTTTAAATGAGTCCAAGTATAGCTATCATAGGAGGAAGAGGTTTTATTGGTAAAAATTTTGTTAATTTTTTTTCGGATAAAAACTATCAGGTAAAATCTATAGATTTTCTTCCTGAACAAAGTACAAATGTTCCTGAGAATGTAGAAAATATTACGGCTGATATTCAGAAAACGAATGAAATTTTAGCTGCCATAGATTCTTCTGAAGTTGTGATTTGGCTTGTTCATGCATCTGTTCCTGCAACACAAGATGAAAGTTTAGTTGACGATTTTCAATTGAATGTAGCTCCTATTATAAGGTTTTTAGAAAAATCTTCAGAATTATCCAATTTAAAGAAATTTATTTATCTTTCTTCGGGAGGTACGGTATATGGCAATGTAGCACATCAAATTCCAATTAAAGAAAATAATGCGCAGAAGCCAATATCAAACTATGGCATATCAAAATCCATTGCCGAGAAATATATAGAATACCTTACTCAAAATAGAAAAATTGAAAGCATTATTTTTAGACCATCTAATGTATACGGTAGATATCAAAATATGATCAAACCTCAAGGCATAATTGGCTTTGCATTTAAGTCGGTCAGAGATCAAACTACTCTTGATCTTTATAATGAAGGAAAAGTG
>DKLU01000034.1:2110-3446 GCA_002455915.1 Chryseobacterium sp. UBA6632 | reverse complement strand
AAAATTATTCGATATTATCTGATGCAAAGTAAACTTATCTTTTATATCTCGATAAATTAAAATTA
Organism: Chryseobacterium sp. UBA6632; assembly: GCA_002455915.1. GTDB lineage: Bacteria > Bacteroidota > Bacteroidia > Flavobacteriales > Weeksellaceae > Chryseobacterium. The sequence continues at coordinate 3,381 of DKLU01000034.1, read as the reverse complement.
AAACGATTATTAAAGGAAATAATCCGATTTTATGGAAAGTAACATTTAATAAAGTTTTGTCAACAATGAGTTTTTTTAATTGATTAAAATAATTTCCAGACAAATCAAATTGAGTTCCTTTTACCACTACAGAGTTCGGAAAAAAGTGTCCAGCCAATTGATAATTGAAATATCCATAAATAAGGATAGGGAAAAATCCAAAAAATATTACTAAAAAAGCATGCTTGAATTTTCTACATAATAACAATACGAAAGTTAATGTAACAAAGTAAAACATACTTTCGAATCTAATTAATCCAAGCAAGGAAATTGTAACATAAAACCAAATCGCAGCATTTTGATTAGTAAAATCGGATTTAAGCCAATCTTGTAGAAAATAAATATTGATAATAATAACTAACACTTGTAAAATATGCTCCATTCCCGTTACGATTTGCAAATGCAAAACAGAAAAAAATAAAGTGAATAAAGTTACAACAACAATACTTTTAGCTTTCGTAAAATACTTCGAGTAATATTTATTCAGAAAGAAAAGGATGAAAAATGTAATTATTAAATTAAATAATAATGGAATAATTTCATTATTACCAAAAATCTTTATCAAAACACTTAGAACAAATGTGAACAAGGGAGATGAAGAAGAAGAGGAAAAAGTGTATTTTGTCATTCCCCAAACACCATGTAAGGCAAAATTTTTAGCAATTGCTAAATGAATATAGGCATCATCTAATATATATGTAAAATAATGATCTGTCTTGGAAATCATACATATAATATATATGAGACATAATCCAAAAAATAGCCCAGTAGTAATCAATAAACTTTTCATAATTGCGGCAATATTAAGCAAACTTATTCAAATTAATTTAAAAAATCCTGCCATAGTTATCATCTATTGGTTAGGGGAAAGTTCGGCATGATATTTCCTTCAAATAAGGCATAATTAAATAATAGACTTATGAAAAACGCAAGCATTATCGGGCTAAAAGAATCCGATTGTAAAAACATTGCAGAAAAACTGAACATTTTATTGGCCAACTATTCTGTTTTCTATCAAAACACGAGAGGCTCTCACTGGAATATCAAAGGTGAACAATTTTTCACTTTACACCCTAAATTTGAAGAGCTTTACAACAGTTTAGTGTTAAAAATTGATGAAATTGCTGAAAGAATTTTGACATTGGGAGCAACTCCAGCACATAATTATTCAGATTATCTGAAAGTGGCAACTATTCAGGAGAGTAAAGAAGTAAGCGACGGAAATAAAAGCG
>DKLU01000034.1:0-2021 GCA_002455915.1 Chryseobacterium sp. UBA6632 | reverse complement strand
AGTAAGCGACGGGAATAAAAGCGTAGAAATTATTTTAAATTCTTTTAAAGTCGTGATTGATCTTCAGAGAGAACTTTTAGACATTACCGATGCTGCCGGAGACGAAGGTACAAACTCCCAAATGAGCGACTATATCACCGAGCAGGAAAAAGAAGTTTGGATGTACAACTCTTATCTTGGAAAATAACTATAAAAAATTTATCAGAAAATATTAAAAAAATCACCTTACATTTAGGTGATTTTATTTTTAATTATTAAATTTGCGTATAAATTACACAATTATGCACGACGTACGATTAAACTCCATCTTAGACAATGATTTCTATAAAATCACAATGCAGAATGCGGTGGTGAAATTATTTCCGAGCTCTATAGTAAAATATGAATTCATCAACAGAGGAAAACATCAGTTTCCGGAAGGTTTTGATTCGGCTTTAAGAGAAGCTGTTAATAAAATGGCCGAACTGAAGCTTACCAAGGATGAAAAAAAATTCATGGCAAGAACCTGTCCTTATATCGATCTTCCTTACCTTGATTTTCTGGAAGGCTATCATTATGACCCGTCTGAAGTAAAAATTCATCAGGAAGGAACTGAGCTTTCAGTAACAGTGGAAGGCCTTTGGTACCGAACTATTCTTTGGGAAGTTCCGTTGTTAGCATTAATCAGCGAGCTTCATTATGAAATGAAACATATGGAAAGAGATTCTAATGAAGTAGTAATGAACAAAACGCTTGAAAAAGCAGAATCGTTAACAAAGTTAGGGGTAAATTTCGCAGAATTCGGAACCAGAAGAAGACATTCTTACAAAGTCCAGAACTTGGTAATGGAAGCTTTAACTCAAAATAAAAAGAATACATTTATTGGAAGTTCAAACGTACATTTTGCGATGAAATATGGCGTAAAACCTATCGGAACTCACGCTCACGAGTGGTTTATGTTTCATGCCGCGGAATATGGTTTCAAAATGGCAAACGAACTGGCACTCGAGCATTGGGTAGATGTTTACAGAGGCGATTTGGGCGTTGCCCTTTCCGATACGTATACAACAGATGTTTTCTTCCGTCAGTTTGATAAAAAGTTTGCTAAACTTTTCGACGGCGTTCGTCACGACAGTGGAGATCCTTTGGAATTTGCCGATAAAACAATTGCTCATTATGAAAAACACGGCATCAATCCTTTGTTTAAATATATTATTTTCTCGGATGCTTTAAATCTTGAAAAAGTAGAAGAAATTACGAATTATTGTAAAGGAAAAATCGGCGTTTCTTTCGGAATCGGAACTAATTTAACCAATGACGTAGGTTTAAAACCAATGAATATTGTGATGAAATTAATTGGCGTTCAAGCTCCAAACAAAGAATGGATTCCAACCGTAAAATTATCCGATGAACACGGAAAATACACTGGAGATCCTAAAATGATTGAACTTGCCAAAGAATTTTTAGCAATAAAAGATTAAAAAAAACAATTAAGCACATACATTATGAAAAAGGCAACTTCCCTCCTTGCTTTCTTTTTGTTGATTTCATTTTTATCAATTCCATTAAAAGGGCAAAATAAAAAGACTGAATTTAATCAGGAATTAGCCACAAAACTAGGCGCAGACAAATACGGCATGAAAGCGTACACCATTGTAATGCTGACAACCGGAGCTACGAAAATTGAAGATAAAGCCAAAATGAGCGAACTCATGAAAAGTCATTTAGGAAATATCGGAAAATTGGCAGATGAAGGGAAAATAATTGTCGCTGGACCTTTTTTAGAAAAGAATAAAGAAAATTATCGCGGTATGTTTATTTTCAATACCAAATCAAAAGAAGAAGCGAAACAGTGGGTAAAAACCGATCCTGCTGTACAAGCCGGAGTTTTCAGTTATGAAATTTTTCCGTGGTATGGTTCGGCGGCTTTACCTCTGTATTTGGAGCATCATAAAGAAATTTCGCAGGAAAATCCTTAAACTCAAATTGATTTGAAGCCTTTTCCTGCTTTCGCTACTCGCTTTTTCGGGTTTCGGCTCGGC
>DKLU01000159.1 GCA_002455915.1 Chryseobacterium sp. UBA6632 | reverse complement strand
CCAGTTTTGAGATTTATCTTTTACCGAACCGTTTTGATTGGCATATTCATTAAAAATTTCGTAATCATTTTTACCATCATTAATCGTAATTTTAGAATAAGCGCAAGGATTTTTTTCTTTGATGCTGTAATCAATATCGCCGATATATTGTATCATATTGGCTTTTTTCTGTTCCATTCTGGTCATTACGGTGTCCATCGACTCGTATTTTACCCAAAAAACCGGGGAAACATCTACATCATCAAAATCTCTTTTTGATTGAGCTACTTTTCTGATCTTGTTTTGATTAAGATCTATTGTATATTCTTTTTTTGTTTTGGTATTGGTAATTTTAATATTGACGGAATAAGCTTTGGTCTTCTGATCTTTGGTATGAATATCATCCTTCCATTTTGGGTCTATAAAAATCGGAAACTCATAGCTGATGTTGGCTGTTCCTGAGCTTATATTAACTCCGGCAGCATCTTTCACAGCAGGAGAATAGTCAATTAATTTGCCTTTTATAATCGGATCTTCTTTTAAAACCTTATGATTTTCATCCGTAATATGAATTTCTACTTCAAGATCTTTAAAAGAAGGTTCTTCTTCAATTTTTCCGTATTGTTTTTTATATTGATCGCTAATTTTCAGAGGAAGCATATGAGTAGCCACGTGAAATTTTATCACTTCACCATAAGAATAATAACCATCTTTCAGGCTAAATTCTTTGATTTCCGGATCTACTTTTTGTTTGTCGAAATACGCAAGATAAATGTGTGGTTTATCGATCGTCAGAAAATGAAAAAACAACCCTTTCCCGGGAATATGACTGAAAACTTCCATTCGATGATAATTTCCCAGCCATACATCATCAGAGCTCGGATTTAATTCTAATATTGGGCCTTGCTTGTACTGTTTGTCAATTCCTAAAAATTCTACACTGTCTTTTCCGCCACCGAGGTCGGCCCATAAAGGAAGCATTTCTTTTTGAGGTGTTTTCTTTGCTTCTGCCCATAAGTAGGATAAGATAAATGCCCATTTTGCTTCAGCAACCGTGGTTTTTGGGTTGGTCGTTTTTTCGCCTAAAACTGTGGCGTCATTTTCTAAAATAAAACGGTGTTTTCTTCCGCTCAATATATAAATAACGGAATCCGGAACAATGGTAAACGCTTTCGTCCCATCAATTTCATGATAACAGGCTCTTATCCCTTTTCTGATTTCTTCCATATTATCTTGCATTTAAATGATCGTATGGATAAGTGAGAGGATAATTTTTGATATCGATAATCGGGTTTACATGAGACTGAAGCTCATCATCAGCATTTTGAATAACACTTTGTGATGGTTCTCCAATCTGTCCGGTTTTCATAATACTAATACAATCTTTTCCACCGACAGGGCAGGTCGCCTTGCTGTCTTGTAGTAAAATATAACCGTCTGGTGGAGAATATTTTTCCTTTTCATAAAAACCGCTCCATTCCGTTATTGTAACAGTGCATGGCGAATTGTTTTTTTTCTTGCAGGAGCCGAAAGTATTTTTCTCGAAAGTGGTTCCGATATCTTTATGCGTGGCCGCCAGTTTCTGACTTCCACTAAGGTCGTTGATGAAATATTTCTGTTGTGTGAGTACCTTTAATTTGTCCGGAGTAGTCCCAAACTGACATTGGCACAAGGCTCCCTGTACTACTTTCTCTTTCAAAGACATATTAATATAATTTGTGTGGTGCTGTAAAATTAGTGTTTTTTATTCAAATCAAAATTTACCAGTCATTTTCGTATTCATTTTTATAAAATCCCCATTTGTTAGGCTCGGAAACAACAAGTCCGCCAGTGATAAAAGGGCTGTTTTTGTCTAATTCTTTATCTTTAAATTGTTCAGTGTTTTCTTGAAATTGGGTATAATTTATTCTTTTTACGAAAATTTTATTCCCGTTCCAGTCTTTAGCGTAAACTTCAAAATAAGCCTGAATGTGCATTGGGAAATGATGATAAAGATCCACATCAAATATCACTTTCAAACTCATAAAATAATGTTGAGCTAAACCATTTTTAGGAATGAAATATTCAACGGCGGTTTGTTCGTCGCTTTGAAAATCAATCTGAAAAGAATGATAATTTGTAGGGATTTTATGAATGGTTTGAGTTCCGTTAAACTTTAAAGGTGGTTTGTAAGGAATTACAGACAGATAAAGTGGTATTTCAGCTTTGCGAGCTTCTCCATAATCAATGAATTTGGGATGAAAAAATAAATTCCAAAACCAATCATTTTTGAGATTTTTTTCCAGATTGCCTTTGTTTTCCAGTTTTTTATCAACATTAAGAAAGAAGTCGGTTAAAGATGCTCCGGAATATTTTTCCAGAATTTTAGATCTTTCTTTGATCCATCTTTCTTTTATTTCATCATGATTAATAATTTCGTTGCTGGAAATTCCTTTTTCGTTGATGTGGGTTTTAATAGGATAGAAGGATCGAGAAATGGCATCAGATAAAATTTCGCTCATGCTATCTGATGGATGCTGATCGTATAAAATATTTTCTTTATTGAGAACTAAAAAACCTTTATGACCTTCGATCTGTAAATCAACAACGATGTCATAATCGACTCTTTTAGAAGGAATTTGCTCATCATTTGTGAAATATTTAACAGAAACGCCATATTTCCTCTGCTGAATTCCTTCAGGTTTTATTCGCAAAGTATTCAGGCGTCTTAGTATTTCCTTTTTCGACATTAGAATGTCCATAGTACAATCATTTTAATCTTTCGACATAATTTGGTACGTCAAATTTAATAAAATGTAGAGAAATGATTATTGATTTTAATTGAAATGAAAAAAAAGAATAATATAAAACAAAAAAATCTCCCTTTAGAAAAGAGAGATTTTTGTGGGTCCTGAGGGATTCGAACCCCCGACCCTCTGGGTGTAAACCAGATGCTCTGAACCAACTGAGCTAAGAACCCGAATTTTTTTGAAAGGTTTCGTTTCCTTTTCTGTGGGTCCTGAGGGATTCGAACCCCCGACCCTCTGGGTGTAAACCAGATGCTCTGAACCAACTGAGCTAAGAACCCTCTAGACTTGTTGTTGTTTCCTCGTTTAGAGTGGTGCAAATATACAACTTATTTTATTACCTCCAAATTTTTTTCTAAAAATTCTCCCACAACAAAGTTACTTCCGCCAATAAAAATCATTTCTTCATTTGTAGAAGATTGTTTTGCAGAAAGATACGCTTGCTGTACAGAATCGAAAATTTTATAAGAAATTTTTGCATCAATTAGCAAATTCTCGTAATCTTTTGGGTGTCTTCCTCTGTTGATGGCAGGTTTCGCAAAATAAAACTCAGAATTTCCGGGTAATAATTTCATGACATCATCAATTTTTTTGTCATTCACGAAGCCCAAAATAATATGCTTATGTTTATCAATTGCCTTTAACTGATCAAAAACATATTCCAAACCTGCCTGATTGTGCCCAGTATCACAAATGGTAAGCGGATTTTGTGAAAATTCAAACCAACGACCGATAAATCCCGTGTTTTTATGAACATTTGACAAACCGTTTTCAATATTTTCTTCAGAGATGTTTAGATTTAATTTTTTTAATTCTTCAATTAAAGCTAAGACAACTCGAATATTTTTTAACTGATAATTTCCTTTTAAGTCAGATTTTAAATCTGTTTTTAATAAAGTAGCATCAATAAGAGGAGCATTTTCTTTCTCTGCTTTTTGTTGGATGATATTTTTCACCACTTCATTATCATCTCCTGAAATAATAGGAATATAAGGTTTTATGATACCTGCTTTTTCGCCTGCAATTTCTTCAATCGTATCTCCCAAAATGTTCTGATGATCCAGCTGAACGTTGGTAATCGCTGAAACCAGAGGGGTGATGATATTGGTCGCGTCTAATCTGCCGCCTAATCCCACTTCAATGATGGCAAAGTCTACCTTTTGCTGAGCAAAATATTCGAATGCCATAATCGTAGTAAATTCAAAAAATGACGGGCGAATATCTTCAGGTAAATTTTTAAGCTTTTGAATGAAATTAAAGACAAATTCTTTCTCACACATTTTCCCGTTAACTTTAATACGCTCAGTAAAATCAATTAGGTGGGGCGAGTTGTATAGACCGACTTTATAGCCCGCTTCCTGAAGAACGGATGCTAACATATTGCTCGAAGAGCCCTTTCCATTCGTCCCTCCGATATGGATACATTTGATTTTTTCCTGCGGATTACCAAAAAAATCACACAGCTTGGTGATATTTTCTAACCCCGGTTTATATGCCTTTTGTCCGTCGATCTGATAGTTGGGAGCCTGCACGAATAGCCACTCTACGGCTTCGTTATACTGTTCGTTTGTCATGATGCAAATTTGTCAAAAGTTTTTGAAAATAAAATATTAATTTTTTGAAACTGTAACTTTTTTATATTTGGTTCGTCTAATTCGGAAAAAGCTTAATATGAAAAAAGTTTGGATTATTGTTTTTGGATTAACTTGTCTGGGGCTAAGTGCTCAGAAAAAGTGGTCTCTAAGAGAATGCGTAGACTATGCGGCAGAGCATAATTTACAGGTCATTCAGAATGAATATTCAAAACAAATCCAGGATAATAACCTAAAAATCGCAAAGAAAAACTATCTTCCCTCTGTTTCTGCAAGTGTAGGAAATACCGTGAGTTTCGGGCAGACCTCCTTCGGAACAGGAAGTTTGAGAAACGACAGATTCAGCAACAGTTCCAATATCGGAGCCGATATCCTGATTTATAATAACAGAAGGCTTGAAAAAAACATCAGAAAAGTTGAATTTGATGTTGAGGCAAGCCAGTGGGATATTCAGACCATAAAAAATGATATCTCTCTTCAGATTGCTCAGCAGTATTTAACAACATTATTGAATAAAGAAATTGTAAAAATCTCTGAAGCGGCGGTAGAAAATGCCAAAAAACAATACGACAGAGCAAAAATTACGACTCAGGTAGGTACAACTGCTCAAACGGTTTTGGCGGAAGCAGAGGCGGCTTTGGCAAGAGAAAAGCAAAATTTAAAATCTGCAGAGATCAATGTGGGAAGAAGTTTATTCGAATTGGCTCAGTTGTTACAATTAAAAGAATATAAAGAGTTTGATGTGAAAGATGTTAGTGTTCCGGATCAATTAACTCCTGAATTGAAATCTGTTGATGAGGTTCTGAC
>DKLU01000375.1 GCA_002455915.1 Chryseobacterium sp. UBA6632 | reverse complement strand
TTTGTTTGAGCTCATTTTTGTAGATTCGGCGAAGCGGCTCCGCCGCTTCGCCGAATCTACAAAAATAGCGAGTGCGAAGAGCAGGAAAAAGCTCCTGAACCAACTTAACCATCACATTTCATTACACTTACACTGTTAAATTTTTAATAAAAAAAATACAAACATAAGAATTGAGTTTAAACTTTTCTTACATTTGTATTTCCACAGCATAAGGAAATTTTTGGTTAATTCTCTTTCTGCCTCTAAAGATGAAAATTAGTCTTATTCTAGACAGGACAATCGACTCTTTTGAAAGATTACACTGCCCAATTCTTTCCTTTTTTTATGCTTTCTTCACAAATTCCGACTTCAAAGCCATTGACCCGAAACCATCAATTTTGCAGTCAATATTATGATCGCTGTCTGGTCTTAAACGAATATTTTTCACTTTTGTTCCTGCTTTTACAGGCTTTGGAGCACCTTTTACCGGTAAATCTTTTACAACAACTATAGAATCTCCATCCTTCAGTTCATTTCCGTTTGAATCTAAAATCACACCTGAATTAGATGTATCAGCAGATACTTCTTCGGGATTCCATTCGTAAAAACATTGTGAACAAACCATCATATTATCGCTTGGATAGGTAAATTCAGAACTACATTTCGGACAAAGTACAGTATCACTCATATTTTTTAATTTTTGCAAAGGTAAGATTTTAAATGGTGGAATGGAAGTCTGATGATGGAGGATGGAAGTTAGATCCTATTAACCTTAAACACAGAACTAAAAACTTTGAACCCAAAATTATCAACTTAAATTTGTATTTTTGCAGATTCAAAATAGCAGAACCCAATTTTATGGAATTGATACACAGAAACCTGGCAATCGGAATTCACGATGCTTTACAGGAAACATTTTTCGAAAAAAATAAATATGCCGATAAAGTAATCGAAAGACTTTTGAAAGCACACAAAAAATGGGGAAGCCAAGACAGAGCGGTAGTTTCTGAGATTTTCTACAACATCATCCGTTGGAAAAAACGTCTTGAATATTATATGGGTGAAGGGGTAAAACCAAACAACATCTATAAATTAATCATCGCTTATCTTCTTTGGAGCAAAACAAATTATAAAAAATTCGAGGAATTCGACGGAATAAAAATCGCCGATATTCTTACTAAGCTTAAAAAAGGAACTGTTCCTACAAAAGCTATCGAACATTCAATTCCGGAATGGTTGGCTGAAACTTTGGAAAAAGAACTAGGCGACAAATGGGAAAAGGAAATGTTTGCTTTAAACGAGCAGGCTCCGACCGTTTTAAGAGCAAACTCTTTAAGAACGACTCCGAAAGAGCTGATTTCTGATCTTGCCGATGAAAATATTGTTTCATATCCTATCAAAAATTATCCGGATGCGGTTCAGTTAGAAGAGAAAAAGAACGTTTTTCTTACCACTGCGTTTAAAGAAGGATTATTTGAAGTTCAAGATGCTTCTTCTCAAAAAATTGGTTATTTCCTTGATGTAAAAGAAGGGCAAAGAGTGGTTGATGCTTGTGCTGGTGCGGGTGGAAAAACACTTCACTTAGCTGCTTTAATGCAAAATAAAGGGCAAATTATTGCTTTAGATATTTTTGAATGGAAATTAGCTGAATTAAAACGTCGTGCAAAAAGAGCTGGTGCTCATAATATTGAAACACGTATGATTTCTGACAATAAAGTTATCAAAAGACTTCATGAAAAAGCTGACAGATTATTGATTGATGCGCCATGTTCAGGTCTTGGAGTTTTGAAAAGAAATCCGGACAGTAAGTGGAAAATCGATCAGGCTTTTATTGACAGAATTAAAATTGAACAACAACAAATTCTTCAGGATTATTCTAAAATGTTGAAAAAAGGCGGACAAATGGTGTATGCCACATGTTCTATTTTGCCTTCTGAAAATAATTTACAAGTTGATGAATTCATCAAAAACAATCCGAATTTCAGAATGATTAAGGATGAGAAAGTAATGCCTAGTACAGGTTACGATGGTTTTTATATGGCTTTGATCGAAAGAGTTTCTTAATTCAGAAAAAACATATTGATATAAAACTACTCTATTTTTTGGAGTAGTTTTTTTATTTTAAGCCTAAGATTTTAATTCTAAAAATCTGGAAAATTAATTTTGATAAAATATTTTCAATTCATAAAGGCAACTTCCACACAAATATTTATACTGATTATTAAAAAAGTACCATTGAAATTCGCAAAGCCCAATTTATATGAATTAAAATTTATCTTTGTGAAAAACCAATATCATTATGAACAAAAGAGTTTTACTCACTTTTTTTATTTTATTTTCTTGTCTGTCGTTTGCTCAGACCTATGAAATTCAGTACATCAGTTCTTACAATGGAAAAGTTTTGACAGATCAATCCCCAACGCTTGTTTGGGTGAATGAAAAGGAAAATTTTATCTTAAATAATAAAATCAGAGAACAAAAATCAGATTATCCATTTGAAATAACGAAAGTAGAAAAACCTTCTAATACGATCGTTTCTTATGCTTTTCTAAAATCGAATGAAATAATTTCCAATGCAGACGCAGAATCTGCAGGAAAACAATCTTTTGAATTCACGAATGAAACGAAAAAAATTCTTGGTTATAATTGTAAGAAAGCGGTTACAAAAATCAATTCTAACACTATTGAAGTTTGGTACACCAATGATTTAAAAATAAATGGAGGACCTTCTGTTACGGGGCAAAATTTAGGTTTAGTTTTGGAAATCGAAAGAAATAAAAATTCTGTAATTACAGCAAATTCCATCAAAAAAGTTAAGAAAACAGACATCGATAATATTGTAAAAGGTTCGATAAATTCAACCGACGCGTTAACTTATAAAGATCTTTTATGGAAAAGCAGATTCACCACTTTGAAAGTTTTTGATAATGAAACTATTAATTTTTCCGAAGATTCTAAATCTGATCAAAATATAAAAAGATTCGCCAACGGAACAATTATACTTAAAAAAATAAAGTTCCCAAAAATCTCAGAAGGCGAACTTATTTTTGCGGAATTAAAGCAACAATCTAATGGCGATGCGTATGACAGAACCGGAACGGTTTTCTTTATTCCACAGGATAAATCTCAATCTTTCTTTGATGGATTGGAAAAAGGTGCAAAAACACTTCCTATTTTTGATAATGGAAACGGAAAACAATATTATGGAATTACAGCTACCGAAAACTACAATCCGGCTGTAG
>DKLU01000035.1:3683-4475 GCA_002455915.1 Chryseobacterium sp. UBA6632 | reverse complement strand
AGAGATAATTTATAAAACATATTTCACAAAAAAGGATGCCTTTACAGCATCCTTTTTTTAGTATTTATTAGTCCATTTTTTCTTAAGCTCTTCGTAAATTTTTTTCTCCGTTGCATTATTTCCCGGTTCATATAATTTTATGTTTTTGATTTCTTCCGGTAAAAAATCCTGATCGACAAAATTACCTTCGTAAGAGTGGGCATATTTATATTCTTTTCCGTAATCAAGGTCTTTCATCAATTTTGTCGGCGCATTTCTTAAATGTAAAGGAACGGGAAGATTTCCGGTTTGTTTTACCAAAGCCAACGCTTCATTGATCGCATTATAAGTTGAATTACTCTTCGGAGAAACCGCCAAATAAACGGCAGTTTCACTTAAAATAATTCGTGATTCCGGATTTCCGATCACATTTACCGCCTGAAAACAATTATTAGCAATCACCAACGCATTCGGATTGGCCAAGCCAATATCTTCAGAAGCTAAAATCAGCATTCTTCTGGCAATGAATTTAATATCTTCACCTCCAGCAATCATTCTTGCGAGCCAATACACAGCGCCATTAGGATCACTTCCACGCATCGATTTAATAAAAGCAGAAATAATATCGTAATGCTGCTCGCCATTTTTATCATAAAGCGCCATGGTTTCCTGCAAAACTTCCAGCACATCTTCATTGGTAATCTTTTTCTTTTTTGAATTAACATATTGATTCAAAACCAATTCCACGGAATTAATCAACTTTCTTCCATCACCTCCCGAATATTGAATAAAAGCTTGTTTATCAGCAATTTC
>DKLU01000035.1:0-3615 GCA_002455915.1 Chryseobacterium sp. UBA6632 | reverse complement strand
GTTTATCAGCAATTTCAAACTCTGTTTTTTCATCCTGATTATATCGATTTAGAGCAATATCAATCAGTTCTTCCAGTTTTTCATAAGTCAAAGCTTTTAAAATATAAACCTGACTTCTGGAAAGTAAAGCAGAAACTACCTCAAAACTTGGATTTTCGGTGGTTGCCCCAATTAAAACGATCCATCCTTTTTCAACGGCATGAAGCAAAGAATCCTGTTGAGATTTATTAAAACGGTGAATCTCATCAATAAATAAAATCGGCGACTTTCCGGAAAACAGATTTTGCTTTTTAGCATCTTCAATCACATCGCGCACATCTTTCACTCCCGAAGAAACGGCCGACAATTTATAGAATTTTCTACCCGATTTTTCAGAAAGAATTTCCGCTATGGTTGTTTTCCCCGTTCCCGGCGGCCCCCAAAAAATAAGTGAATTCAGATTGTTATTATCAATCATTTTTCTGATGGTTCCTTTTTCTCCGGTAAGATGTTCCTGCCCCAGAACCTCATCCAGCGTTTTCGGTCTCAGTTTTTCGGCTAATGGAATATTTTGACTCAAAATTATTGTTTGATTTAAAGTAAATTTTTAATGTAAAGGTCACAGAAACGCTGCAAAAATCATGATTTTAAATCTAAAAAGATGACAAATCGACGAACACCCGAATTTATCCGATGAAACGCTGTTTACACGTCTGAAACTTCTAACAAATTTAAACTAATTTTCAATTTTTTACCCTATTTTTGCAATGTTTTGAAACTTACATTCAATAAAATAATCACTTTTCCTTTGGTAATTCTCATCAAATTTTACCAATGGTTTATCTCGCCCTTACTTCCTAAAAACTGCCGTTACGAACCTACTTGTTCGCATTATATGGTAGAATCTTTGCAAGTGCATGGCGTGTTTAAAGGATTTTGGATGGGTATAAAAAGAATTGCAAAATGTCATCCTTGGGGAGGAAGCGGCTATGATCCCGTGCCACCCAAAAAAGCAAAATCAATAAATTAAAAAATTACTAAAAAAATAGAGATGAATAATATTTTTTTCAGAATCTACCTCGCTGTATTTGCATTAATTACTCAAAGTATTTTTGCACAAAATTATCCCGGCGGATTATCAGACGGAACTTTAAAAGTAAATTCAACTGATGTTCCCGTAAAGATTTATGCAACAACAGAATTGGGAGATCTGAATGTTTTTCCGGACAGAAAAGTTGATGGAAATGTTTTGGTGATTCTGAACGAATCTAACTTTGAACCGAATTACTATAATTTCAGTACTTTAACGTTAGAAAAATTTAAAACAGCACAATATCAGTTTTTAGATAAAAATTTTAAATTGATCACAGTTCCTGTAAGTCAGGAAAATATTGACACCTTTAAATATGCTGTAAAATCCAGCAAGCCAATTACCGCATCAGATAATGTGGAGCTAGATACTCCTTTTAAAATCTGGGATCCTACAAAAGGTATTCAGTTGGGGCCTGTAACATTACATTTTTACAGTTTAATGTTTGTCTTTGCTTTTGGTTTTGGTTACGTTTTGATGACAAAAATCTTTAAAATCGACAATGTTAATCAGAAATATCTGGAGCCACTTTTCACTTGGACGTTAATCGGAACGATCTTAGGCGCAAGAATGGGACACGTTATTTTTTATCAACCTGAATTGTTCAAAGAAGATTTCTGGAGTGTCTTTTTACCGATAAGCACTAAAAACGGCTTTAAATTCACAGGATTTTCCGGGTTAGCAAGTCACGGAGCAACCATCGCTTTGATTTTTACGACGCTTTATTATTCATTCAAAATTATCAAGAAAAATCCGTTTTGGGTGTATGACAGATTAGGAATTGTAGTCTCTTTGGGCGGTGCATTTGTAAGATTAGGGAACTTTTTCAACTCCGAAATCATCGGAAAACAGGTAGATCCCAACTCTCCATTTGCCTTACTTTTCCCACAACAAAGCAGCGAATACGGAATCACGGTTCCTCGTTATCCATCACAATTATTTGAAGCTTTTGGATATGTTTGTCTGTTCGTTATACTTTGGATTTTATACAGAAAAACGAATAAAAAATATCAGCAAGGATGGTTATTCGGATTATTCTTCATCATTCTTTGGGCAATCAGATTCTTCGTTGAGTTCTTAAAAGAGCCGCAGGGAGACGAGTTCATCCAATTCGGAGGATTAAACACTGGTCAGGTACTTTCGATACCTTTTATGATAGCAGGATTCGTGATCATGGCTATTTCTAAAAAGTTTAAAATCACGCAGGCGGAAAACGAGAAACCGGAATAATTTATAAAGTTTATATTTAAATACAAAAGCAGATTATAGTGTTATAATCTGCTTTTTATTTTTAGTGAATTATTTAATCTTTTAAAGTTTAATTTCTACTTTTTCATTGATTTCTTCAAAAACTTTCCCGAATTCATTAATAACGTCGGTCGGCAACATAGCTTCTTTTGAATGTTTTATTGAAGCAAAATCTGCGGCTTTACCATGAAACCAAACGCCTAAAATAGCAGCCTCTTCCTCCGTATATTTTTGCGCTAAAAATGAAGTAATAATTCCCGTCAGAATATCACCGCTTCCTCCTTTTGCCAATCCGGAATTGCCGGTAAGATTGTAAAAAATATTTCCTCTCGGTGTAATAACTTGGGTATGATGATCTTTTAACACAATAATAATATCCAGTTCTTTAGATTTTTTTCTGGCTAAATCTGTTCTTTCAAACGAATCTTTTGTTGCACCGAATAATCTTTCAAATTCTTTCGGATGTGGCGTAATGATTGATTTTTTTGGAATTAATTGTAAACCATCTTTAGTTTCAGCAATAACATTCAAAGCATCTGCGTCTAACACAACAGGTTGGGAGTATTCCTTTAAAAACTTCAGAAGAGCCTTTTGTGTTTTCTCATCTTTTCCGATTCCTGGACCAATTCCATAGACTGAATTTTCATTCAATTCAATATTCTCGATTTGCTGATTACCACCGTCGATAAACATTGCTTCTGGACATGAAGTCTGAAGAATATCATAACCACATTTCGGTGCATGAACAAATGTTAATCCCGCACCAGTTTTCAACGCTGCCTGAGTTGCTAAAACTGCGGCACCAATTTTACCATAACTTCCGGCAACAATAGTTACTTTTCCAAACGTTCCTTTGTGTGAAAAATCATTTCTGGGTTTGAAGATATTTTTTACCACCTCATCGTCGATCACAAAATCATTCGTATCAGTCTGCGAGATATATTCTTCACTTAAATTAATATCTAAAATTTCAACTTTTCCTGTATATTTTCCTGTTTCAGGATGAAGAAAACCTTTCTTCCAAAGTTGAAAACTTAAAGTATAATCTGCCTTTAAAATCGTTGAATTTTCATCTGCAATACGATCAATAAAAAGCCCAGAAGGAACATCAATAGAAATTTTGACATTCTTTTTCTGGTTTAAAAAATCAATTAAATCTTTTAAATCGCCTTCTATATTTCTTGATAAACCAATCCCAAAAAGTGCATCAATAATAATCGTTCTACTATCAAAACGGTAACTTTCGGCATCTTTGAAATTCTTGATTAAAACGCCTGAAAGTTCTTTTAATTCTTTAA
>DKLU01000039.1:1812-2601 GCA_002455915.1 Chryseobacterium sp. UBA6632 | reverse complement strand
TGGGTTTCCGCAAAAAATCAGCGGGATATTGCAAAGATTAATTTGTTCAATGCAATGGCGATTACCCAAGATTCTATAGATTTTGTAACGGATACTGAAGAAAACCTTACGGTAATAAATTTTGAAGATACCGATTTTACAAAGAATTTATTAGAGAAAAATCCGGCATATAAAACGGTTATCGCGGAGATTAATGCTCAGGAAAAATCTGTAAATATCTCGAGAGCAGCTTATTTACCGACATTGAATGCAAGTTATAGCTGGTCTACTTTTTACAACAGGGTTTTAGGGAAAGATGAGGTAATAACGACCCGTTTTTCCGATCAGTTTACACAAAACAAAAATCAGTCGTTGTTTTTTGGATTGAATATTCCTGTCTTCAATAAATTTCAGGTGAAAAACAATGTGGAAATTGCCAAGCTGAATGTCATCAATTCAAATTATGATAAAGAATTGGTGATTAATAATTTAACGCAAAGCATTAATTCCATTAAAGCTCAATTTCTGAATGCTCAGGAAAAATATCATTTGCTGGAAGCTAATTTTGAAAATCAGAAGCTGTCTTTCCAGAAATCTGAAGAAAAATATAAAGAAGGATTAATGGATGCCTATACTTTTTTTGTGGTAAGAAACAATTGGCTACAAGCGAATTATAATCTCATCAACAGCAAAAATGACGTTATTCAGCAGACAGAATTGTTAAAAGTATTAGAATCTGAATTTAACTAAGATAAAAAAACTAAGAGCTTGTTGAAAAAATATTTGAGATTTCGATAGTTCGACAAGCTC
>DKLU01000039.1:1120-1712 GCA_002455915.1 Chryseobacterium sp. UBA6632 | reverse complement strand
ATAGTTCGACAAGCTCACTACAGGCTAAGCTCAATCTGACACCTTCAAATGAGACATTTAGTATTAGATTTGTCGGTCTGAGCCCGTCGAAGACTAAAGTCTCGCCATCATTTACTGAAAATATTTTCATTTTATAAAATTCAAATTGATTATAAGGTTTTGATTTTTAGATTTTTAATTTTAAATGATAAACATCATGTACTTTATTTTCATTCTGATGTAACAAATATTCTTTTTGAGGTGTCTTATGTATGAAAACTTCTCATGTAATGAAAATCAAATTAACATCGATTGCCTTATTAGTGGGCATTGTTGCTTTTGCACAGACTAAAAACGATACCATAAAACCTAAGGAAAAGGAAATTGAAGCCGTTACCGTTACTGTTACCGTAAGAAAACCAACCGTAGAATCTAAAGTCGACAGAACGGTTTTCAATGTAGCCAACAGCTCTATTCTTGCCGGAAATACAACTTGGGACGTATTAAGAATGACTCCGCTTGTGAGCATTGATAATAATGACGCCATAAAAGCAGAGGGAGAATCTGTTACCGTTTACATCAACGATAGAAAATCCGTTTTTACAGGAAAAGA
>DKLU01000039.1:0-992 GCA_002455915.1 Chryseobacterium sp. UBA6632 | reverse complement strand
AAGAACTGAAGGAATATTTAAAAACCATTCCGGCAGATAATTTAATGAAGGTTGAGGTGATCACAAGCCCTTCTTCAAGATATGAAGCCACAGGATCTGTCATTAATATCGTCCTGAAAAAACGTGATGACGAAGGCCTGAAAGGAAGTGTAACATTTAACAACAGACAGAATACCAAGAATTCGCAATACACAAACTTAAACCTTAACTATCATAAAAAAAGCTTTACACAAACCTTAATAGGAAGTTACAGCGATAACATCAATGTGCAGAAAAACTCAAGTACGTATGTGACGTATGCGAATAATTCTCTGATGGAAATGAACTCTAGAAATGAAGGAAGATATAAGAGTCCTTCAGTTTCATCTACTTCAGAATATGCATTGAATGACAAAAATACGGTAGGGTTGATTTTAGAGTATTATCAAAGTAATTCCAACTCTTTTTCAAATGCGGAAGGGACGAATTATTTAAATAATGAATTAACAAGTACAATTCAGCAAAACCAGACAGCAACAGGCTTAAACCGTAATTTGGGAACCAATCTTTTCTATAAATATTACGATAAGGAGAAAAACAGAATTTTAGATATTAATGTGGGAACCAACTATTACGGACAGTCGGAAGATAGCTATTTTTTAAGAAATATCTATTCTAATACGCCTTCCGTAAACGAAATTGGAGTTCTTTCTGATATTGAGAACCGAAATTATTATCTGAAAATAGATTACACCCAACCTTTAGGAAAATCCGGGGCGACCTTTGAAGTGGGAGGAAAGATGAATTTCAATAATAATATAATTCCGAATAGCTTATATGGAAATCAGCTGGCCGGACTTAGTCCGAATGATGCATTTCATTATGAGGATAATATTAATTCATTGTATGCCAATTATAGCAGAACATTTTTTAAGAAATTAGAAACCAGAGTAGGGCTTCGTTATGAATATACCGATTTAAGGATGCGTCAGGATGTTTCTGGTGCTTCGAGA
>DKLU01000215.1 GCA_002455915.1 Chryseobacterium sp. UBA6632 | reverse complement strand
CTGGTGCTCAGTTCTTACAAACTTTAAAAACATATTTAGAAAGCCCTTTAACTTTGTTACTGTAATTTCTAAAGTTTTAAATAATAGTAAAACGCTTCTCTTTTTGAGGAGCGTTTTTTCTTGTAAAGTGGTTGTTGATTTGCCTAAAAATTAAAACCTCTATAAAAATGATATTTCATAGAGGTTTATTAAGTTGATATTTAATTATAACTAAATTTTCAGAAGCTCTATCGTTCTTTCAGGGCTTTCGGAAGAGAAAACGGCGTTTCCGGCCACTAAAACATCGGCTCCGGCATCGAATAACTTTCCGGCATTGTCGATATTCACGCCACCATCTACTTCAATTAATGCCGTTGAATTATTGCTTAAGATCAAATCTTTGGTTTCAGCAATTTTCTTATAAGTATTCTCAATAAATTTCTGACCTCCAAAACCTGGATTTACACTCATTAATAATACCAAATCTACATCTGCAATAATATCTTCTAACATCAGAACGGGAGTAGAAGGATTCAAAACAACACCAGCTTTTGCACCTTTACTCTGAATGAGGTGAATCGTTCTGTGAAGGTGAGTGCAAGCTTCGTAATGAACAGAAACCAAGTCTGCACCGTTATCGATAAATTCTTCAACATATTTTTCCGGCTCAACAATCATTAAGTGAACATCAACAAACTTTTTAGCATGTTGCTGCACTGTTTTCATAACAGGAAATCCGAATGAAATGTTAGGGACAAATCTTCCGTCCATCACATCCACATGGAACCAGTCAGCCTGAGAATTATTCAGCATCTCGATATCTCTTTGCAGGTTCCCAAAGTCTGCAGATAAAAGGGAAGGAGCAATAAGCTTCGTTTTCATTTTTACTTTTTATACTTTTAACTTGTCTCTTTTTACTTTATTAATGATACTTTAGTTTCATTTCCGGCTTTATCTTCAGAAGTGTTTCGTAGATTAATTTAATTACATTTCCTACATCTTCTTTAGAAACCATTTCTACCGTTGTATGCATATAACGTAATGGAAGTGAAATCAATGCACTCGGAACTCCACCGTTAGAATGTGCAAAAGCATCTGTGTCGGTTCCTGTAGCTCTGCTCGCCGCTGCTCTCTGGAAAGGAATTTCTTTCTTTTTAGCCGTATCGATGATTAACTCACGAATGGTATGATGAATACTTGGAGCAAAGAAAACTACTGGCCCATCACCACATTTTTGGTCGCCTTCTTTTTTCTTTTCGATCATCGGCGTTGTGGTGTCGTGGGTAACGTCTGTAACGATGGCAATATTTGGTTTAATAGTATCTGCAATCATATCCGCTCCATACAAACCGACTTCTTCCTGAACAG
Source organism: Chryseobacterium sp. UBA6632 (assembly GCA_002455915.1). Taxonomy (GTDB): domain Bacteria; phylum Bacteroidota; class Bacteroidia; order Flavobacteriales; family Weeksellaceae; genus Chryseobacterium. The sequence continues at coordinate 1,605 of DKLU01000215.1, read as the reverse complement.
AATTTGTAATATACAATCCGAACGGAAGTGTTTTTTTGTTCTCTTTTAACAATCTTGCTACTTCAGCGATCATAAATCCTCCGATTCTGTTATCTAAAGCTCTGCAAACGAAGTATCTGTCATTCATTTCAAAGAATTCATCAGGATAAGTTATCATACATCCTACATAAATTCCCAGTTCTTCTACTTCTTTTTTTGAGGTTGCTCCACAATCGATAAAAATATTTTCAATCTTGGGAGTCGGTTCGTTTTGATTTCCTCTTGTGTGAATAGCTGGCCATCCGAAAACTCCTTTTACAATTCCGTTCTCACCATGAATATGAACCACTTTTGATGGAGCAATTGTTTGATCTGAACCTCCGTTTCTGATAACGTAGATTAATCCGTCGTCTGTAATATAATTTACGTACCACGATATTTCATCTGCATGGGCCTCAATCACTACTTTAAATTCCGCTTCAGGATTGATGATTCCGTAGCAGGTTCCATAATGATCTACTTCGATTTTATCAACATACGGTCTGATATAATCCATCCAGACTTCCTGCCCTTTATGCTCGTAACCAGTCGGTGAAGATGTATTTAGATATTTTTCTAAAAATTTTAAAGATTTCTTTTCAAATTTCATAAAAAGGAATGATTTTTGCGTTCAATTTTTGTTCTAATACGCGTAAAAATAATGAATTTTAGTAAGATTATTTGTCTTTTTCTCTTCTTTTTTGGAGTCAGTATTTTTGGTCAGACAGATTCGGTTATTGCCAAACCGTTGAGCCAATATCCTCCTGAGCTTCTAAAAGTAGATGAATTTGGGAAAAAATATTATTACGACGAAAGACAGAAGATGAGGGTGTATGATATTAATGGGGAGACTGTAGTTGTAATGGATGAATTGGTTTTGGTGAACAGGCCAAAGTTTAACAATCAGTTGGATAGAAACTATTATTATTTCCTCAATAAAAAATTATACCGAGTATATCCTCTCTTTGTAACTGCTTTGCAACAATATCGGGATATACAGAAAGATATGAATGATCTCGACAGTAAGGCAAAAAGAAAATACGTTCGTGAAAGACAAAATATGTTGGCTGAGCAATACGAAAAGCAATTGAGAGATCTTACGACAACAGAAGGACAGGTTTTTGCTAAGCTAATGAACAGAGCTACCGGAAAAAACGTATATGAAATTATAAAAGAGTTAAGAGGCGGATTCAGTGCATTTTGGTGGAATTTAAAAGGTAAAATGGCGGATATTAACTTAAAAGACGAATACAATCCGCATAAAAACAGAACCGATGAATTCTTAGAATCACTTTTGCAATCTAATTGGAATTCCGGTTATCTTCAGCCTTATCCCGGAGCCAATCAATTCAGAGTATCGAGATAATGATCTATCGTATAAAAAAGAAATTCCTGTATATTTTACAGGAATTTTTCTTTTAATTTATCAAAAACAATTTTGTCTATAGGAAGTACAAAAGGATTATCAGGTCTATCGATTTCTATCCATTCCGTTCTTTCGATACAAGGATCCAAAATCAGGAAATCTTCTTCATTCACAATATTTACAATATAATATATAGTAAGTAATTGTTCATTTTCTTTGAA
>DKLU01000378.1 GCA_002455915.1 Chryseobacterium sp. UBA6632 | reverse complement strand
TAAAATAAATTTGAAAAATTCTGATGAACAAAAGAAAAATTGAAATTCTCAAAAAATATTTTAAATTTATTAAAGTAAAACAAAAATTTCAATCGTCATAGCAATATGGAGGTTGTCGAAAAAATAGCAATGCCACAGAAGGAGAAAGAAAATATCATCTCACAAACCGTTTCAAAGTACGGAGGAAAGCTGATGTCGTACATTCGCCCGAAAGTGAAAAATACGGAAGATGCGGAAGATATTCTGCAGGAGGTGTGGTACCAGTTCAGTAGTCTTACCAATTTGTCTGAGATTGTAAATGTGGGTGGATGGCTGTACCGAGTGACAGCAAATAAAATCACTGACAAATACCGTAAAAAGAAAACCGAGAATTTAGAAGATTTCGTGTATGAAGATGAAGACGGAAGCTTTTCTATCAAAGATATTTTGTTGCTAGATGAAAGCGCAGGTCCGGAAGTGAAAATGTTTCAGGATGAAATCTGGAAAAAACTTTTTGAAGCACTGGATGAGTTACCTGAAAAACAAAGACTTGTATATGTTGAAAACGAGCTTAACGATAAAACCCTCCAGGAAATCGCTGATGAACAGGGCGAAAATATCAAAACCATTATCAGTCGGAAAAACTATGCCGTAAAGCATTTGAGAAACCGATTGAGAAAATTATACGAAGATTTAAATAGTTAAAAATATATCATGGATTATAAACATAAAAAAGGTTGGATTTTTTTAATTCTTTGTCCGCCACTGATTTTTCTGGGAGTTACATGGATCGTCATGTCTCTTTGGAACTGTCTTCTTCCTGAAATTTTAGGAGTGAAATCGATAACATATTGGCAGGCGATGGGAATTTTGATCCTTTGTAAAATTCTTTTCGGAGGTTTTCATTTTGGAAAAGGAATGAAAGATTTCAAGGAAAGAAAAATGAGAGAAAAAATGATGAATTTATCTCCTGAGGAAAGAGAAAAATTCAAAGAAGTCTGGAGAAACCGATGCGAAAGCGGTTTTTTCAACAGAAATAAAAGAACAAACGAATAATTAAATTTTAGAAGTAGTAAAGTAAAATTAAGATTCATTCGTCTATATAAAGAAAAGTAGTAAAATTTAAAATTTTGAAAAAATGAAAAATTCAGTATTAAAAGGTGTTCTGGGAGCATTAGCCGTTGCCGGAGTTGCAATGATCGCTAAAAAAGCTATCGAAAGAAAAAGATTTGTAAAAGGTATTTTCGAAGAATATGATATTAAAGAAAAATCTCCTTTCGGATTGGCAGATAAGATCAGAGAAATGAATGAAGAGCAATATCAGGAACTAAAAGGAAAGTTTAAAAAAGAATTTGCATCAAGATGTTGCGGTAAAAACTCATCTTGTGAAGCATAAATAGAAAGTAACTAAATTGAAATTGTTTGAATCAGGTCGGGAAGCGAAGCTTCCCGACCTGATTCTTTTTTAGACATCATCATCACTTACAAATTCCCCTCCATTGGAGGGGTGGCGAAAATTTCAAAGAAATTTTTGACGGGGTGGTCTTATAAACTTAGTATTATAATTATTACTTTATTACGTATAAAACTACCCGTCTTCTTGCTTTGCAAAAATCTAACAATTCAAAGAAGGGAAATTTTCATAATATTTATAGAACTTAACTTTTTATAAAACATAAATATAAAACTTTCACCCTTTGCTGAGGGAAACGCCTTTGCGAACGAAAATTATCCTCAAACATTTTAAAGTAACTTTGTGGACTTTGCGTTAAAAAAAAGTTTAGAATAGTGAAAATTAAGGTTAAAAAAGAGATTACTTCGCTTTGCTCGCAATGACAAAAAATCCTTATTTTTGCATAGTTCAATGAAAGATTACTACTATTTTCTCGGGATTTCTCACGATGCTTCAGAAGAAGACATCAAAAAAGCTTATAGAAAACTGTCTTTAAAATATCACCCGGATAAAAATGAAAACGACGATTTCTTTGCCGATCGTTTTCGTGAAATCCAAGAAGCGTATGAGACGTTGAACGATAAAAGCAGAAGACATTCTTACGATCAGAATTTAGAAAGTCATCAGAAAAGTTTCAGATATAATATTCCGCCTTCTATAAAGACTTTTACAGCAAATAAAATTCATGCGAAAAAAGGGGAGGAGATCATCATTAATTGGCAAACGCAAAATGCTGATGTGGTGAAAGTTTTGCCATTCGGATTGGAAAAACCTTACGGTGAACGAATATTTAAAATAACGGAATTTAAAGACGGAAAATTCCAAATCTTGCTTCATGCAACCAATTCGTTGTTGCACAAAACAGTCGTTCAGGGAATTACAATAACTGAAGTCTTTGAAAACAACACAGAAAAATTCAAAGATAAAGCGGAAGAACTATTCAAATCACAACCAAAAACAGTTGTAAATCCGCATGGTCAGCCTAAAATATTCAAAATAGTTGCAGCTGTAATGATCATAATTGTTGCAATTTATTTTCTAATAAAAAGCTTCGGAAATTAAGCCATCTTTTTTCTTCCCGGGCATTTTTTACATCTTTTTCCTTTTTTGAATTTCTTGCAGCAAGATTTCTTATCACCACAATACATGTCTTCAGTATTTACAGAAAAAGCAGGAGTCAAAGCCGGAACTCTGAAAGGGACAATCATATTCATGTTGCAAATATATTAATTTAGAATAAATATAGATAATAAAAAATCATAAAATATATAAGTGCTGATTAATAAAGGTTTATCCCTCTCAAAATACCAGAATTATTTTAGAAACTTAAAGCAATAGAGGACTGAATTCTCCATGCTTCCGCTTTCTGATCCTGAAAATTTCTCAGCCTTCCATAATTTCCTTCAACGCCCATTCTCAGTTTTTTTAAAGGTTGAAAAACCAGATTCAAGCTAATATTCTGGAAATTTTTAGCCATATCTTTAGGAGCAAAATCCTTATGCCCGACTCTGGAATAACTTACTGAAGCTACCGAACTCCATTCCTGATTCCACCAATGCTCATAGATACCAACCATATTGAATAAAGCTAAAGTTTCTAGCAAATTTCTATTGGCAGGATTTGGTATGGCGTCATACTTTTCGCCATTCAAGTCACTGTTATTAGTGGCATAGCCCTTTCCGTACGATGTTTGAAATCTGAAACTGTTCGTGTCGGTAATATATCTTTTTCCTGAAATCATTGCTCCCCAACCCAACATCGTTTTGGTTTTGTAAGGATCATCCATAGTATGTTTCATATCGTAGCTGATAGGTGAAAAAAGAAGCCCTCCTTTTATATAATCTCTGTCGTCGCCATATCGATACATCGCTGTAAAAGTAGGAATAACCGACCTTTTTTTCCAGTTTAAAGAATCTACAGGCAGTGAAATGCTCGGCGTATTTGGATCTTCCAAAGAGAACGATAAATTTTCTTTTGGTGATATTTTTTTTGAATATCGTACCTGCATTCTTCTGTTAAATAATAATCCGTCAGGTCCTATGAAATCGAAAATATTAGGAAAAATTTCAGGATCGGAAAAGTTACTCCACGTTTGTCCGGCTGTCCAGTTTTTCCATTTAATATATCCCTGTCGGAATCTGGGAGCCGTAGTTCCGTCTGGTCCGTAAAGGTCAATTTCAACATAAGCAGAGAAATTATCGTCGCCTTTTGGGTTTCTTTGTTTAATTCCAAGTCCGATTTGCGATTGCTTTACACTGAAATTGCTTCGCGCCATGTTTCTTTGGGGTACGGTAATTGATTGTGCTGCAAAACCTTCAATAGATTTCATGTCTTGAAAATCGACCGTAAAATCTGTTTGTACGAAACCTTTCAAGTACAGTTCCCATTCATTTTGGTCTTCAGCTTTACTTTTGGTTAAAGTAATTTGTCCGGATGCTTCTATATTGAATATAAAAGCAATAATAACGGAGACAAAATGCCTTGTTGTGTTTTTTTTCATCGTAAAAGTTGTGTTTTTTTTGTTGCTTTAATTCTTTTTTACATTTTCATACTTAATTTGAGTTTTGGTTATTTGATATTGAATAAACGTTTAATCTTGTTTTTAAAATTTTAATTAAAAATATTTCTATTTTTTGCTATTTATTAAAATAAAATTAAAATTATTTAAAGTTTAAATTTAAAAGTTTAATCATTTGCTTTTCAGTGTTTTATTTTAAAATTAAAGCTAATCAATTATTTTTAAATGAGTCTCATTGATTATTTTTATCAAACTGTAGTTTGTTGAAAAAATGATTGATTTAATTTAAAATTTTAAAGAAAAATATTCGTTATTTAATTTGATTATTATGATAAAATCTAGAAATACGTTGTTGAAA
>DKLU01000295.1 GCA_002455915.1 Chryseobacterium sp. UBA6632 | reverse complement strand
AGATGGAGGAAAAACGTGCCGAAAGACAAGAATCTGATAGCAAAGCTGAGGAACTGTTGCTGGCAATAGACGGTGCTAAAATAAAATTCAATGCTCATTTGGGAAAGTTCAAGGTACTGAATGACGTACCCACTACCCAAGGAAAACTTACCGGCACAATTGTCGAGAAGCAGATTCCTAATTTTATATTTGATGATGGTTTTCAGATGATATCGCTTGCAGAATGGCAGGATTTTGGAACAGCCAAAGTACAGGATAATTATGTATTGTTGAAAAAATCGATATTACCGGGAACGGGTAAAATGCCGGGAAATATTCCTCCTGAAAACGGAAATATAGAATTTGTAAACTCAGGGCAGGTTAATCAGCCCGAGCGAGTAGATCCTACAGGAGCTCCGCTTCCGGAACAGAAAGATAACAAATGCCCCAACTGTTCCGAAGAAATTACAGCTGAATTAATTAGAGAAACTCTTGGAGCAAAAGCGCTGAGCCAAAAACAGCAGACCGTTATTAATTCTTTTCTGCCTTATCTTAATAAATACAGAAAAGATTTCGGACTCGATACTTGCCTGAGAAAAGCTCATTTTATAGCGCAGATAGCTTTGGAATCGGCTAATTTCTCAACTTTTGAGGAAAGTGAAGCATGGAGTTCATCTATTACATTGGGCGTTTTCAGTGCTTCCAAAATTCAGATAAATGATATGATTATTGAGTCGCTTCAAAATAATTTAACATCGATTTTTAAAATTACCGATGACAAAGGAAATGATGTAGCCAAAACCAATGCAGAGCTTAAAGCGATCCTTCAAAAAGATAAACCTTCTATTGTTGATGGTGAACTTTATGCCAAATACCTCGGCGTAAAAGACCCGAAAGATCCTAAAAAAAGAAATGGAAAACTGCTAAAAGAAGTTTTAAAAGCGGATAAAAAAACAGATTACAAAATTGTACTTATACCACACGGTGTTTTCGGCGTTCCTCTGATGTCACGAGCCTATGCGCCTTTTCCAGGAGATACGCGAGGGCTTGGGAATGGAGACGAATTAACGAGAGACGGTTGGAAGTTTAAAGGAAGAGGATTGAAGCAGGTTACCGGAAGGGCAAATTATGTTACGTTTTCAAAATACCGAAACAAGAATTCTTTTCCGGATGATACTACCGGAAAAATCGATTTTACCGAAGAGAAACCTAGTGTAGATCTGAAAGGAAATTATCTTAAATTATCCGAAAATGCTATGTATGCTACTCAGTCTGCAATCTGGTTTTGGAATGAAGGTACAAAATATAATAAAAAGACAGCCAAAGAACATGCTGATGCCGATGATGTAGATTCTGTTTCTAAAGCAGTCAATAGATATGATACCAAGGCGTTGCCTAAAAGAAAAGCAAATTATGATAGGGCTAAAGTGGCTTTTCAGATTGATGAACATTATGAATTTCTAAAAAAATAAGAAATGAAGACACTCAGTATAAGTTTATTGTTTATTTGTACATTTTTTCTGAATGTATCAGGTCAGAATGTTTCTGTTTTAAAAGATTCAGTCTGTGTTTCCAATACCTGTTTTGAACTGCAGGAATTGAAAATAGGAGATCATAAAGGAACTGCAATTTACCAGCAGATTCAGAAAAAGGACGATCTTTTTAATGGAGTTTTATTTGATGACGCCACTAAAAGACTGAAGGCTAAAAAAGATACGCTGAACAATTTGATATCAAAAAACCTCTTACAAGAATCCCAATACGGATTTGAAAAATATAAAATACTGTATCAAAAAAACGGGCTGCTGAATGTTTCGGTGAATATTCAGGCGTACGGTTCTTCTTTTGAACAGACTCAATATTACTTTTTCGACCTCAATAAAGATGCAGAAATAGGTAAAGAGTTATTTATCAATCAACGTCTTCTTTTATCATTGTGCGACAAAAAAATTAAAGGTCAGCAAGGGGTTGTTTTTCATTCTGAAAATCTTTCCGAATATATATTGATCGCTGATCGTAATGGAAAAATATCAGGTATCCGAATTATTTTTCATGAAAGCGATAAAGAAGGTAAAAGCAATTATGAGGAATATTCAGCTTTGTTTACATGGAAGGAAATTGAAAAATTTATAGCTCCTGCTTATAGAAATTTACTATCGGGAAAATAATTTAGTCTCCTGATCGTAAGGTGTTTGTGTTTGAGGTACTGAAAAATAACGTCTTCAAAACTGAAATTATATACTTAAAATGATAACTTACTTTCAACGTTCCATGTACATATAAAACATAGAACGTTAAAAATAAGCTATTTTATCCTGTTGAAGCTAATTATTTTTTAGGTTTCAACGTGAAGTTATCTACATAAACTGCCTGATGTACACCATTCAGAAGAACTTTAAGCCCCAAATGAGTATCTTTTTTTAATGTAACATTAAATACTTTTTTATCTCCCGTAATTTTTGCTGCTTTAGCAATAGAAATATACGATTTTGTATCAGCTGCGTTCGCTATAGAAAACAATTCCAAAGATGTTTCTCCTCCGTTATCTGACGCATCTAAGCTTAATGTATACGTTCCTGCTTTGATTTTTGGAGTTATCAGATACATATTTTCACCAGGATTGGTCATCGAGTAAAATATGATTTTTTTATCACTGGCATACAGCATCGCTTTTCCTGCTTGAGCTGTCCAACATTTGTTGATGTCTTTCCAGGTATCGAAATTTTCCGTTAGCGTATTTACCGTTTTACACTGTGCATTGGCTGTTAGAAATCCTCCAAAAGTCACGATTCCTGCAAGTATGATTTTTTTCATGAATTATTTATATATTATCAGGTAAAATTACTTAAAAAAGAGAATAAGAGAAAACGAATAGCCGCGTTTTTTGCATTTTAAATATGATATTTACACAATATTTTCGATTAAAATAATCCATTGATTTTTATTGAATCAAAACTAAGGAATAAATTTTATGTACATTTGATTAATGAATTATTATAATTGATTTTTTTGAGATTGATTTGTTTTTTCGTTTTAAATTTAAATTCATGCAAAATTTTAAAATACTGACTTCCATTCTTTGCTTTTATTCAGCGACATTATTTTCTCAATACACAACTTCTGTAACGGCGACAAAAGGGAAAGACTTTCCAAGAATTGATGTAAAAGGAAATGCTGAATTTAAGGCATATTTTCCGGAGGCAAAATCTGTTGTTTTAGAAGGCGGAGACGGAATGAAAAACGTACAGTCTTCCGTTACAAAAGACAAAAACGGATTTTGGAATGTTTCCACTTCGCCTATTGATGTAGGTTTTCATTATTATTGGTTTAATGTGGATGGAAAACGCACCAATGATCCGAACACACAACTTTATTTCGGATATGGGCAACCTACAAGTGGTATTGAAATTTCTTCGGGAGAAGATTTTTTCTTTGCAAAGAATGTTAAGCATGGAAAAATTGTCGATGATCATTTAGATTCAAAAATAACTTTTGGAAAAAGAAATTTTAAAGTTTACCTTCCTCCGAATTACGGAAAGAAAAAATTGCCTGTTTTGTATCTGTATCACGGAACCGGAGAAGATATTACGGGATGGGAAAAGCAAGGCTATATCTTGAATATTTTGGATAATCTTTTTGCTGAAAATAAGGTGAGAGAAATGATTGTCGTGATGGATTACGGTGTGGCATTGAATCCTGAGCAGGAAAAATGGCCTGATAATTCTGAGCGCACGGTGCTTTCTGCTAAAAATTTAGATAAAATTGTCATGCAGGAATTGATTCCTTATATCGAAAATAAATACTCCACAAACAGTACAAAAGCCATTGCCGGACTTTCACGCGGAAGTTTTCAGGCAATGCTGATTGGTGTAAATCATCCTGAAGTGTTTTCAGCAATCGGTTCGTTCAGTCCTGTGATTTACGGTGGAGACCAAAATCACCCTTTTAAAGAACTTTCTATCAATAATTTATTAAAATCAAAGCAAAAACCAATATTTTTCATGGGAATTGGCGAAAAAGAAGAGGCTAGATTTTTAGATTTTAATAAAACAATTGCCAATTATCTTGATCAAAATAAATACCCTTACACTCAATATCATTCACCGCAAACCTATCATGAATGGCTGACGTGGAGAAGATGTCTGTATCAGTTTGCACAGTTGATTTTTAGATAAATGGAGATTATCAAATTCAATATACTTATTTTTAAGTTGATAGAGTTTAAGGAATGCATTGAAATTCATTTTTTTTTAATAATCAGTCTATTTTTTATTTTGGCTGAAGGTTTTTCTATAATAAATAGATAAACAAGACTTACCAAAATACAGGTAGAAAAGCAGAGTATTAATGTTACGTTATCTGAAATGTGTAGTTCTTCTTTCTCTAAAAATAACTGGATCAGATGGATAATTCCCTTATGGGAAAGATAAAGGGAATAGGAAAGTATGGCGAGCTGAGAAGTGAAATAAGTCCTTT
>DKLU01000150.1 GCA_002455915.1 Chryseobacterium sp. UBA6632 | reverse complement strand
AATAGATCTTCTTTTCATTTCAAGTAATTTTGCGGTTATTAATTGGTGAATTCCCAACTGAATTTTCTTCTTTTTGGGAAAACTAAATTACCACAAATGCCAATCTGAAATTTTTAAAATAGATAAACGACAAAAAAAATCGACTAACGACAAAAAGTAGAGTTATTATGAAATATGAATTGAAAATCCTTTGTTTAAGATTAAATTATATGTTAGGATTAGGATTAAAAAAATCTAAATTTTCTTTAAACGTTCGCCCAATGGGAAGCTTTATTTGATGAACAAGTTCCACTTCATGTGTATTTTTACTTCGGATAAGATGTCTCGGAACCGCATAGCTTTTATGAATTCTCACAAAAGATCCAAAGGAAGTTTTATGCAAAAGATTTCCAATAGAATCTAAAATGCAGTGCCTTTTTTCGGAAGTGATGATTCGGGTATAATCTTTCAGAGCTTCAAGATAAAGAATATTGGAGATTTTAATCTGATGAATATTGCCTCCTTCTTTTATTTTAATGCTGTTTTCACCAAAAAGAGCATCAAACGACTCACATTTCTCTTTCATTTCAAAAAAATCTGAGAGTTTTTGCATCGAATAATGAAAACGTTCGAGCTTAAAAGGTTTTTTAATGAAATCTAATGTATCTAATTCGAAAGCCTGAATAGCAAATTCGGGATGAGAACTCACAAAAATACAAGCCGGAATTTTATGGGCTAACTTCCTGTATTCTACGCCGCTCATCTGAGGAAGATTGGCTTCGATGAATAAAAGATCAACAGGAAAATCAAGAAAAGGAATTGCTTTTTCCGCAGAATCAAAAGACGCCACGACCTCAATATTTTTATATTGTTTGATGTGATGATGAAGCACAAGCCGGTCGAGCTCATTATCATCGATAATCATACATTTTATATTAGCAATCATGGTGTATATTTTAAGCAAATTTTAAAATTTAAGACTTAAAACTTTGAAATTCACAGCATAAAGTTATTAATTTTCTATAAATCAAAACTATGATGAACTTAAATTAACATTAAAATATTTTGTTTCATAAAATTTGATTTTGATTTTTCTTTCTAAAATGTTAACTTGTAAAAATCACAAACATAGATAGAATTTAATGCTAGAAAAGAAAGAACATAATTACGAGAAAGCAGTCTTGGTAGGTGTTGTTACCCAGCATCAGGACGAAGACAAGCTTACCGAATATATGGATGAACTGGAGTTTTTGGCCTTCACGGCAGGAGCTACGGTAGACAGACGTTTTACTCAAAAATTAACTCAGCCAGATTCCAAGACGTTTATCGGGAGCGGAAAAGCTCAGGAAATAAAAGAATATGTAAAGGAGCATGCAATCGGAACGGTAATCTTCGATGATGAATTATCTCCTTCTCAGCTTAAAAATCTAGAGCGAGAAATGGAGGTGAAAATTCTCGACAGAACCAATCTTATCCTTGATATTTTTGCCCAAAGAGCAACGACTTCTTATGCAAGAACACAGGTAGAATTGGCTCAATATCAATATCTTTTGCCTCGACTGACGAGAATGTGGACTCACTTGGAGCGTCAGAAAGGGGGAATCGGGATGAGGGGTCCCGGAGAAACGGAAATTGAAACGGATAGACGTATCATTCGTGACCGAATTACTTTATTGAAAGAAAAACTGAAAACCATCGATAAGCAAATGGCAACCCAGCGAAATAATCGCGGAAAAGTGGTACGTGCAGCTTTGGTGGGATATACCAACGTGGGAAAATCTACGTTGATGAATTCTCTTTCAAAATCGGAGGTTTTTGCTGAAAATAAGCTTTTCGCAACGCTTGATACAACCGTAAGAAAAGTAGTGATCGGAAATCTTCCGTTTTTGCTGACGGATACGGTAGGGTTTATCAGAAAATTGCCGACGCAATTGGTAGAATCATTTAAGTCTACTTTAGATGAGGTTCGTGAAGCGGATTTGTTGATTCACGTGGTAGATATTTCTCATGAAAGTTTTGAAGATCATATAGATTCTGTGAATCAGATTTTAATGGAAATCAATGCGCATCAAAAACCGATGATCATGGTTTTCAACAAAATTGATGATTTTAGTTATGAGAAAAAGGATGAAGACGATCTTACGCCTTCTACCAAGAAAAATATTTCTCTTGAAGAATGGAAAAATACATGGATGGCAAAATCTAAATATCCAACTGTATTTATTTCTGCTCTTACGAAAGAAAACTTCCCAGAAATGAAGAAAATGATCTATGACGAGGTAATGAAAATACATATTTCACGATTTCCTTACAACGATTTCCTTTTCGAATATTTCGACAACGATGAGGAAGATAACAACAAAGATTAATGAAAAAATACCTTTTCTTTTTGCTGCTTTTTATTTCGGTTTTGGGTGTTGCTCAGAAACTGAAGCCGGATTTTAAAAGTATAGAGAAAAATCTTACCAACAAGCAGTCTCCTTATAATTATGATAAGCTGATTTTCAAATATAAAGCGTATCCGAAATCTTTGGATAGTCTTGAAGCCCAATATCTGTATTACGGAAGAAACTTTCAGGAAAATAAAGTTTCAACCCTGGATGATGATTTCAAAAAACTGGCTGAAGCTTTCAAAGAAAAAAACGCTGATGAATGTGTGAAACTGGGAACTGCTTTGTATCAAAAAGATCCTACCAATCTCGATGTCTTGCTTATTTTGCTTCGTGCCTATGATTCGAAGCAGGATGCAGGTAATTTTGCTCATCATGTAAGCCAGTTTCGATTGCTGACCGATGCCATTAAAAAATCTGGTGACGGAAAAAGTGATAAAACTGCTTATTTGGTAAATTCTGTAGGCGATGAGTATATTTTACTCAATATCTTACAAATTGGAGAAGATTTTACAAGAGTTTCAAAACCGCAAAAAGATGGAATGATGGACGTCTGGGAAAAAGACGGTAACAAAGTATATATCAAAGTCCTTTATTTGGATTTTTAACCATAAATTTAAAAAACACTTTAGTGGAATTATATTATTCATTTTCAGCCTTAATCGTTTTAGCATCCATATTCGCGTACCTCAATTACAGATTTCTTAAACTTCCGAGCACCATCGGGATTATGGTGATTGCCATTGTAGTTTCTATCATTTTGGTTTCTTTCGGAGAAACTTTTTTGCCAAGAACCTTCGGGCATCTTCATAATTTGATGAGCAGCATCGATTTTACAGAAGTTCTGATGGGCGCCATGCTTAATTTTCTTCTCTTTGCGGGAGGAATTCATATTAATATTGATGATCTCAAAGAACAGCTCAGACCTGTGGTTATTTTTTCTACGTTAGGAGTTGTAATTTCAACTTTTGTGGTCGGCTTCGGAATGTTTTATCTTTTGCCTTTATTTGGGATTAAACTGCCCTTTATTTACTGTCTTCTTTTCGGAGCTTTAATCTCGCCAACCGATCCTGTTGCGGTTTTAAGTATACTAAAGCAGGCTAATGTTTCAAAATCATTAGAAACAAAAGTGGCTGGAGAATCTTTGTTTAACGACGGTATGGCGGTTGTGGTTTTCTCCGTGGTTTTACAATTGGCAATCGGAAAAGAAATCGACCTTGGGATAGAAAATATCGGGCTTTTATTATTGAAAGAAG